>JAZDLB010000032.1:0-8423 GCA_043802565.1 Candidatus Zixiibacteriota bacterium
GGTATCCCGGCTAAACGCGCTACCTGAATGCCGTAGCTATCATCACACCCTCCAGGGATTATCTTCCTTAAAAAGATAATCTCATCTTCCCATTCTTTGACTGCTACATTATAATTTCTAACCTTGGGCAAAAATTTTGCCAGTTCGGTCAACTCATGATAATGGGTAGCAAATAAAGTTTTTGCGCAGAGCTTCTCATTATTATGTAGATATTCAGTTACGGCCCAGGCTATAGAAAGCCCATCAAAAGTAGAAGTTCCTCTGCCGATCTCATCTAAGAGGATAAGACTTTTTGAGGTAGCGTTATTCAAGATATTAGCGGTTTCGTTCATTTCAACTAAGAAAGTGCTCTGTCCTAAAGCGATATTATCCATAGCTCCTACCCGCGTAAAGATGCGGTCAACTATTCCGATTCTGGCTTTTTTCGCTGGAATAAAGGAGCCGATCTGAGCCAAAAGGACTAAAAGACCAACCTGACGTAGATAAGTAGATTTCCCAGCCATATTTGGTCCGGTGATGATATGAATCCTTTCATCCTCACCTATTTTAGTATCATTGGGAATAAATGTCCCGTAATCCAGAACCTGCTCGATAACTGGATGTCTCCCCTCTTCAATAATAATTTCATCTCCATCCTCTACCTCAGGAAGGATATAATCATTTTCTTTTGCCACTTTGGAAAATGATAAGAGTAAATCCAGCCGGGCAATTATCTCTGCGCAAAGTTGAATGTCCTTTGTTCTTCTGGCAACCTGGTCCCTCACCTTGAGAAAAAGCTCATATTCCATTTGAAAGATTTTCTCTTCAGCGCCAACTATCTTTGCTTCTCTCTCCTTTAGCTCAGGCGTAACAAACCTTTCTGCATTGACCATCGTCTGTTTTCTTATATAATCTAAAGGTACCTTTGATAGATGATGCCGGGTAACCTCAATATAATATCCAAATATCTGATTGAACCCGACCTTTAAAGATGGAATACCAGTTCTCTCCTTTTCATTTTTCTCTAAATGAGCAATCCAGTTTTTATTAAAAGAGACCTCTTTCTTAAGAGCATCCAGTTCCTGGTCATAACCTTTCTTGATAATCCCGCCTTCAGTCAAAATCAGAGGAGGATCTTCAACCATGGAATTCTCAATTAGATTTAATATGTCTGAGATTTCTGGAATAGTATTAATGATTTCTTTAAGGATGAAAGAGTTTGCATCTTTTAGAATGTTCTTGATTTCAGGCATAACTTTAAGTGATTCCTTTATCCCTATGAGGTCTTTTGGATTAGCTTTTCCATACCCTAACTTACCACTTAACCTTTCTAAATCAGAAATAGATTCCAGTTTCTTTTCTATTTCATCGAATAAGCTTTTATTATCAAAAAACTCTTTAATCCCCTCCTGGCGTTCTTTTATCTTTTGTAAATTCAAAAGAGGCTTTATTATCCAGTTTTTCAAAAGCCTGGCGCCCATAGGTGTTTTTGTCTTGTTTATAAGAGAAAAAAGGGTGTTTTCTTTATCCCTGGTAGAAAGAGAAGAAAGCAATTCCAGATTGCGAATAGTATTTGTATCTAAGAACATTTCCTCAGAGTTAAAAATTTTCGAGATATTATTTAGATGCAAGATAAAGGTCTTTTTGGTTTGATTCAGATAAGATAAAATTGCCCCGGCTGAGCAGATACCCAATTTCAAGTCCTGGACACCGAATCCTTCTAAGGAGCAGGTCTTAAAATGTTCGGTTAAAAGTCTAAAAGCAAAATCATAGGAGAATTTCCAGCCTTCCAGGGGAGTTAAAGTGAAATTAAAATTTATGCCATCTTTCAAACTCTCTTTTTTATTCTGCTCCCATTCCTCTGGAACTAATATCTCTGAAGGAGCAAGAGTGTTCAGCATCTCCGAAAGTTTCTCCGGGAAAACTTCATCTATTTTAAACTCGCCCGTAGAAAGGTCAACTAAGCCCAATCCATATTTTTCCTTACTCTCGAAAAGACTAACCAGGTAGTTATTCTCCTGACTATCCAGAGCTTGATCCAGAGTTATAGTCCCTGGGGTGATTATCTCTACGATTTCCCTTTTCACTAACCCTTTGGCGTCTCTTGGGTCTTCAGTCTGTTCACATACCACCACCTTCTTCCCGGCTTTTAATAATTTAGTCAGATATTTTTCTGCTGAATGATAAGGAACACCAGCCAAGGGAACTCTTTCCATCTTACCATGAGCTCTGGAAGTTAAGGCTATTCCCAGGATCTTGGATGCAATTTTGGCATCTTCACCGAACATCTCCTAGAAATCTCCCATTCGGAAAAAAAGGATCTCATCCGGATGCTGGCTTTTGATCTTGCTATATTGTTCCATCAAAGGGGTTGAGTATTTTTCCATCTTTTATAGTTTGAAAAGATTTTTGGGCAGGTTATATTTCAAAAAATGTTACTGGATCACGATATTATAAACTTCCCCCATTTCCTTCTCCAGTTTCTCCCTTAGTTTTTGAGCCTCTGCTAGGGAATCAAAAGCGCCAACCTGAATCACCAGATACTTCTTAGTTTGAATTGTCTTATAATTTTGCTCTGGCTTGTATCCTCTGGATTTCAATTCTTTCATGATCTTAGCTGCGTTTACCTTATTGGAGAACACACCTATTTGCACGGTATATTTTGTCCCGGTCAATTTCTCGGCGTCACCTGATTTTTTTTCTGGAACAATATCTTCAGTTAAAATCTGACTTTCTGAATCTATCCCTTCCGGGAATTTCTCTTTATAAAGGTTCAAATAAAGAATCGCCTTATTTTTGTCTCCAGAACTCTCAAACAAACGATAGATTTCTGCAAGAGTCAAAGGAAAAGCTTCGGTCTCTGCATATTCATCCATTACTTTATTATATTCCTTTATGCTCTTATCAAATTTCCCCAGAGAAAAATAAACCTCCCCCCTCCCCAGCTGGGCCAGAGCTGACCAGAAAGAAAGAGGATAAAGATCAACTATATTTTTAAACCCTTTCAAAGCTTGGTCCATTCTGCCGGTAGCTAAATAAGTCTTGCTCTCTAACCACAATATCTGTGGTAAAAAAGAGCTCCGGGGAAAACTTTTTTTAAACTCAGAGCAAAGCGAAAATAGAGAATCGTTTAATCCCTCGGTTTGATAATACCAGCAGAGTTCCAGAGCTGACTCCTCTCTCTTAACTTTGGAGGAGCTTTTCCAGACCTTTTTGAAATATCCAACCGATTTTTCCGCATCCCCTTCTAATTTACCGGCATAATATAAAGCTTCAAAATCAGAAGGATTTGATTCTAAATAACTCTGCAACTCTTCCTGAGCGGACTTGAAATCTCCCTGATTATAGTAGCTTATGGCAGTATTTAATCCTTGACCGACTGCGGAGGAACAGAATAAAATCAGTCCTGATAATAATATTCTTATTATAGTAAGTATGTTCCTGAAGTCCATTTAAGAAGATTAAATATTATAGCTATTCCATTCCTGACAATTCGGGCATTTCCATAAAGGCTCTTCAGACTTATGCCCGCATTTAGAACAGATGAAACATTCCCCTCTTTTCCCTAATTTTGTAGAAAGCTCATCTATTACAATCTGAGCTTTGTCAAGCTGACCGGTTTCCTGGTAGATTTTTATAAGATTAAGATGTGCCGGCAGGTGATTAGGGTCTATCTCTAAGATAGTTTTATAATTTTGCTGTGCTACTTCAAATCTACCCTTTTTCTCATAGATAATTGCCAGAGCTTGTAATGCTTTTATATCTTTAGGATTGTCCTTTAAAAGCCGGTTATAGATTTCAGCCATCTCGCTATAACTTCCAATCTCAAATAAGGTTTCTTCTAACCGATCAAATATTAAATATCCACTCTGTGGTACTATTTCTAAGAGCTTTCTCCAGTAGGTTATAGCATCCTCTGGTCTTCGGTCTGCAATATAAGCTTCCCCCAGGTAAAGATAGGCTGGTACACATTTATCATCGTAGTTTAATGCCTCTTTATAACAAAGTCTGGCTTTATGATATTCCCCTTTTCCGGCAAGCTCATTTCCTTGAAATACCTGGTATAAAGCTAAAACAGGGTAACTTCTCTCTTTTTCAGATTTGTCTTTAGCTAACTCCTCTCTGAACCTGGCTGCCTCCTCCCAGGAAGAAAGTTCTTCATAACAGGTTAAAAGCTTTCTCTTCGCCCATAAATTAGGATGATCTAATTTAAGAATCTCATTCAAAATCGAAACGCCCTTCTCCCAATCCTTTGCCTCTAAATAATCTTCGGCTAAGCTCTTGAGGATCTCAATCCGGGTTTCATCCGAAAGTCCATACCTTAAAGTAAGCTCATTATGAACCTGGAGAGCTTTTTCGATCTGCCCTCTTTTACGGAAAAGGTCCCCTAATTTTAAATAAGCATCCACATTGTCCGTATCCTCAGTTACCACCTGTTTAAATCTCTGAAAGGCTACTTTATCATCACCCGAGACTAAAGATTTTAAAGCTTCAAGATATAACCTCTGAGCTGGCTTGGCTCCTTTTCTTTTGGATTTTGACAGGAAGTAAGCAATAAGAATCAAGATAAGCAAACTAACTGCAAAAATCGAAATGATATGAGAAGAGCTCACGTTACCTCCACTTAGCTGTTCGATGTTAGCTATTCGTCATTCGCTATTAACTATTCGTTATTAAAATTTTATCCCATCTTTTCTTCTTCTAATGGTAGATTTCTGAGAGTGGTTATTTCCTCGGTCAGCCTTGCATTTTCTTTTCTTTGTTCTCTTAGCTCTGCTTGAATTCGCAGGTAATAAGATACCCCTAATAAAAAAGAGATGAACATCCCGATTACTAAAGACCAGTATGCTACGATAATCATTGGCACTCCAGAATATTGATAGCCAAAGAGATTGACCGAGACATATTCACCGGAGTTATATATAGAGAAGCCAATTAAAATCATAATTATCACCAGGATTAAAAGTATCTTCAAAGCCCACATAGATTACCTCCTTTCCTCCGTATCCAGATTTGGATATTTATGGTGCTAAAACCCGGTAAAATTTTTTAAAAGTTAATATTCTTAATGACGGTTGTCAATTAAAAAATAGTTTAAATATCTACTGAGCTCTCAATTTTATGAAGTAGCTAAATATAATTCACTTCTGTGAAGAGAATGTAATCTCTGATGATTCTGCTGGACTCTCTAACTCTAAATCCTCCGCTCTTAACTCAGGCAGGAGTTAACTATGGAGTGCATCCCAATGGATGCCGCATTAACGTATTCAATGCACTCCATAATTAAAAATTAACGTCAGGTATAAAACCCGATTCTACAATCTACAGTTCCCTCTCCTCTCAGGAGAGGGCTTCGGCGTGAGCTCCCTTCGGTCTGAGCTCAGGGTCGAAGACAGCCGAACGGTCAGGGTAAGGTCATATTACCTCTTCTTTTAAGAAGAAATTCGTAGAGACGCATGGCATTGCGACTTTACATAGAAAGTCACCTGCGATTTCTTCAAAGCTGGATTTCTAAAATTTTAAAAAAATATTCTGTTAAAAAATCTTGACTTTTTCCATATCTATTTAGTATAATACTTTTCCTTTTGAAAATAAAAAGAAAGCGAGGGTAATCTATGGTTGGAATCACAGGATACGGGGCTTACATCCCCAGACACAGGATAAAGGTGGAAGAAATTGCCAAGGTCTGGGGTGCTGATGCACAAGCTTACAAGAAGGGACTCAACGTAGAAGAGAAGTCTGTACCAGCTCCAGATCAGGACACTATCACTATGTCAGTTGAAGCTTCTTTCAGTGCTTTGAAAAGAGCGCAGATTGACCCTAAAAAAATTGGAGCGGTTTATGTAGGCTCAGAATCACACCCTTATGCAGTAAAACCAAGCGGAACAGTGGTAGGAGAAGCAATCGGAGCTACTCCAGACGTTCACTGCGCAGACTTTGAATTTGCCTGCAAGGCTGGGTCTGAGGCAATGTTCGTCTGCCTCGGTTTGGTTGGTTTTGGTTCTATTGAATATGGTCTTGCCATTGGGGCAGATACCTCTCAGGGAGCACCCGGGGATGCATTAGAATATACCGCTGCCGCCGGAGCTGCGGCTTTCATTATGGGCAAGAACAATATTATCGCTGAGGCAGTTGATACCTATTCCTATATGACCGATACTCCGGATTTCTGGAGAAGAGAGTATCAATTCTATCCCAGACATGCCTCCAGATTTACCGGTGACCCGGCTTATTTCAAACACATCCTGGGCGCAGGAAAGGGGATTTTAGAAAAGGTAAAAATGAAACCTAAGGATTTCCAATATGCAGTTTTTCACCAGCCCAATGGAAAATTTCCTGTGAAGGTAGGTAAGCTCTTAGGGTTTGAAAAAAAACAGATGGAAACCGGTCTTTTGTGCCCCAAATTAGGAAACACCTATTCTGGCTCATCCCCAATGGGATTAACTGCAATTTTAGATGAAGCCAAACCAGATGATTTAATTTTTATGGTCTCCTATGGCTCCGGCGCCGGAAGTGATGCTTTTGTCTGGAGGGTAACTGAGAGGATAAACCAGGTCAGGGATAAAGCAATTAAGACCAGAGAGATGCTAAATAATAATAAGTGTTATGTGGAATACGGGACTTACGCTAAATACCGTGGAAAAATCAGGAAAGGGGAGTAGAAAATGAGAGACGTAGCTATAATTGGTGTAGGGATGAATAAATGGGGGGAGTTATGGGAGAAATCTTTAAGAGATATCTTCACTGAGGCGGCTTTACTGGCAATTGAAGATGCGGGTGTTGACCATATCGACTCAATGTATATCGGATGTATGTCCTCAGGTCTTTTTATTGATCAGGAGCACCTCTCCTCTCTCTTATCTGATTATTTAGGAATGGGGCCAATCCCAGCAACCAGGGTTGAATCTGCGTGTGCATCTGGAGGATTAGCTTTAAGAACTGGATTTATTGAAGTGGCTTCCGGGATAAACGATATAGTCTTGGTAGGTGGTGTGGAGAAAATGACCGATGTTTCAGTAGCTGGCGCTACTTTTGCACTCTCCACTGCCGCAGACCAGGAATATGAGGTCTATCAAGGAATAACTTTCCCTGGACTTTATGCTTTGATGGCGCGTGCCCATATGCAGAAACATGGAACCACAAGAAAACAACTTGCTCAGGTCGCTGTGAAAAACCATTATCACGGCTCAATGAACCCCTTAGCTCAATATCCTCAGAAGATAACTTTAGAAGAGGTTCTGGACTCGGTCATGGTGGCAGACCCGTTAAGGATTTTGGATTGTTCCCCTATAACCGATGGAGCCGCCGCAGTAATTTTAGCACCCCTGGATTTAGCTAAGAAGATATCCAAAAAGCCCATTGTTAAAATCATAGGGTCGGGTCATTCGACTGATACCATTGCCCTTCACAGCCGGAATGATTTAACTGAGATTAAATCTACTGAGCGAGCCGCAAAAATTGCTTATGATATGGCCGGCAAAAGGCCAGAAGAGATAAATTTAGCTGAAGTACACGACTGTTTCACTATTGCGGAGATATGTGTTATCGAGGCTTTAGGTTTTGTGGAAAAAGGCAAAGGTGGTCCTGAAACTGAGCATGGATTAACTACTCTTGGTGGAAAGATACCGGTTAATACTTCTGGCGGACTAAAATCGAAAGGTCATCCAGTAGGAGCAACTGGAGTAGCTCAAACAATCGAAATAACAAAACAGCTCAGAGGTGATGCTGGTGAAAGACAGGTTAAAAATGCTAAGGTAGGGTTAACCCAGAATATGGGAGGAAGTGGAGGAAGTAGCATTGTTCATATAATGGAGGTGGTATAATG
This sequence comes from Candidatus Zixiibacteriota bacterium, assembly GCA_043802565.1. Lineage (GTDB taxonomy): Bacteria > Zixibacteria > MSB-5A5 > MSB-5A5 > RBG-16-43-9 > CAZMZF01. The sequence continues at coordinate 7,805 of JAZDLB010000032.1, forward strand.
TCATCACCAAAATACTGGAGGGAAATCCCTCAAAGATATAGATTAGAGGCTGGGAAGTGCAAAAAATGTGGCAAGATATTCTTTCCGCCCAGACTGATCTGTGACAATTGTAAATCCAGAGAATTTGAGAAGATAAATTTACAAAAAGAAGGTAAGCTTCTTACCTATACTGTAATCCGGGTAGCGCCCAGTCAGTTCATAGATCAGACGCCTTATGCAATGGGAATTGTGGAACTAAATGAGGGAGTTAAGATTTTATCCCAGGTAGCAGATTGCGACTTTGACAAATTAGAAATTGGTATGCTGGTGAGGATCGAGTTCCGGAAAATCTTTCAGGAAGGTGAAGCCGGGATTATCTGTTATGGATATAAGTGCGTTCCGACTTGATTCTGTCATTGCGAGGAGTTTCGCTAAAGGTGGACGACGAAGCCCCGCCTTTGGCGGGACTTCGCCTTCGGGCTCGCAATGACAGTGCGAGACGTAACGTCCGACGTTTCTGTCGGACGCTTTGAAGATGTAGGGACAGGGCTTGTCCCTGTCCGAAAACTGCGGACAACTACAAGGGTTGTCCCTACAAAATATATGTTGATAAAATGGTCGGGCGAGCTTGTTTACTTAT
>JAZDLB010000033.1:0-8492 GCA_043802565.1 Candidatus Zixiibacteriota bacterium
GGTCAGGTCAATAATTTTTTCAGGTCTCACCCCTTCTTTTTTACCTCTCCATAGTGCTAAAATTATTCCGGCTATAAAAGCGAAAACCAAAAAAAGCCCGTAACTTTTAATCGATACAGGACCGATCTTAAAAAGAACTGGACACATAAATTATTCTATAAAAGGTTCAATCCGCTTCTGGCGGAAAGGGTTTAAGGGTTCAAGAGAAATAATATTGATTTAGTTAAAAGCATAACTTTAATTATCTTCAATCTGTCATCCGTCATTGTTTTATCTATACCTCAATATTCTGTCCATTTATAATGAATAGCTAAAAGCAAGCCAATAGATACCCAGCTCATCAGGAGTGATGATCCTCCGTAACTTACCAATGGAAAAGTTATACCGGTTACCGGAAGAAGACCCATAGCCATTCCTAAATTCACAACACCCTGAAAAATAAAAACCGAGGTTAATCCAAAAGCAACGTAGCCGTTAAAACTATTCCTGGATTTAGAAGCAATGGATATACCGCGAAAGACCAGAAAAAAGTAGAGGGCTAAAAAGATCAAAGAGCCGATCAACCCGAACTCCTCACCGGCTACCGAGAAAATAAAATCGGTATGTTGCATTGGCAGAAAGGCTAATTTAGTCTGCGAACCGTGCAAAAAACCCTTGCCCAAAATACCACCTGAGCCAATCGCAACTTTGGACTGGATAATCTGATAACCTGCTCCTAAAGGGTCTCTGTTCGGGTCCAGAAATACCAGGACCCTTAGTTTCTGATAGTCATGCAGCCTGTTCCAGAGTAAAGGAGTAAGGATACCAAAGGTTAAATTAAAGATTATAATCCAGAACGAAAACAAAAATCCTGGTCTGAGCCAGTATAAAAGATAGATAAGAATAAAAAAGAAAATTCCCCAGGAGAGCCAGTGGAAACCAGCTACCAGGCTGATCAAAGGAGAGAAGATTAAAAAGATAAAGATGAGCGGGACTTTAGCCCAGTAGAACATAGATAAAACTATAGCTAAAAAAACTAAGGAGGTTCCTAAATCAGGCTGTTTCAAAACTAAAAGTAGTGGGAAAAACCCTATAACTATAACTGTTCCAATCCAGAGAATAGAAGTAAAAGAACGCTTGGTATAAGAAAGATAGCGTGCCAGAGCAAAGACTGTGGCAATCTTTGCCCATTCTGAGGGTTGAAATGTCATCCCCCCTAACTCAAACCAGCGAGTAGCTCCCAGTCTACTTGCTCCGAAGAAGAAAACTGCAACCAGTAAAACGATAGCCAGAAGATAGTACAGGTAAGAGAAAATCTCATGCAGCCTCAGGGGGATTACGAATATTATTCCGGCTGCGATCAAGGATAAAAAAAGCCAGAAGAGCTGTTTTTGAAAAAGATTCTGCTCGTTCAGGGAAGTGTGTTTAGCACTATAGATCAGAAGAATACCGATCAAAGATAAGAATAAGGCAGTGGCGAAAAGTTTAAAATCTATTTCTTCTGTTTTTAATTTAAGAAACGACATCTCTCAATCAGTTTGAAAATCTCTATTCCCTTCTTCGGTTGGTTCTTCGATTTTCCCTTTGAGATATTTTGTTATAATCCTTTTAGCCACCGGCGCAGCAAATGTTCCACCGTGACCAGCCTGTTCTATTAACACTGCTACAACTATCCTCGGATACTCTGCTGGCGCAAAACCAACAAACCAGGCATGCTCCTTACCATGCGGGTTTTGAGCTGTTCCCGTTTTCCCCCCCACTGTGATATCCGGAATACGGGCTAATCCACCAGTTCCCGAAGGGGAGTTCACCGCTTCGACTAACGCTTCCTTCAAAACTTCAAGAGTGGCTTCTGAAAAAGGAAGATGAAATAGAACCATTTTCTTATTAATAAAAACCTTCCCTTCGGGTGATCTTATCTTATTCAGAATATGCGGTTGATAAACAATCCCTCCATTAACCAGGGCGGAATAGAAAACCGCCGTCCCTAAAGGGGTAGTTAAAACCTCACCCTGTCCGATTCCCAAATTAATAACTAAGTTTTTAATCCATTCACCATTTCCAAATTTTTTCTGATAATAAGAGCGAGTAGGAATCATCCCGGAAGCCTCATCCGGAAGATCTATTTTAAACTTTTTGTCCAGCCTGGACTCTAAGGCATAATAGCTCCATCGATCCAAACCCAATTTCAAAGCTAACTGATAGAAATAAACATCGCAGGATTGCGCAATAGCTTGAATCAGATTAAGCCTGCCGTGCCCTTCAGGTCTCCAGCACTTGAAAACCCTATTTCCAAAAGGAAATCTACCATTACAGTAGGAAAAAGTGGTATTTCGGTCTGCTATTTTTGCTTCTAAGGCTGCGCCTGCGGTTAACAACTTATAGGTCGAGGCCGGAGGATATACCCCTTGAACTGCCCGATTGAGGAGTGGCTTTGAAGGGTCGCCAGTCAATGCCAGCCAGCTTTTTTCATCCAAAAAAGAGCTGAATTGATTCGGGTCAAACCCGGGTTTGCTCACCAATGCCAATACCTCTCCATTCTGTGGATCCAGAGCCACCAGAGCACAGGAGTTATAGTTACTCAAAGCTGACTCTGCCTCTATCTGCAAATCATAATCTATGGTTAAGTCCAGATCAGATCCAGCTAAAGAAGGTAAAGGTTTTTTATCCTTAAGAGGTCCTAAAACTTTTCCACTTGCACTCACCTCTAAGAAGCTCATCCCATCCACACCCCTCAGGATTTCATCATATTCTTTTTCCAAACCTTCTTTGCCAATGCTACTTCCTATTCTCAATCTTTTTTCCTCTGAATCATCTATCTCTTTCTGAGAAACCTCCCCCACATATCCAAACAGATGACCAGACCAGAAAGCCTGCGGGTAACTCCTTACTTTCTCCACCTGATAAATCACCCCGGGCAATTCATCGTTCTGCTCTTCCAGAACACAGATCGTTTTGAAATCTATATCTCTTATCAGCTTTACCGGCGTGTAACGATTCACCAGGCCGGTCTTAACCTTCTCTTTTAAAAAAGATTCATCTAATTTTAAAATAGTTGAAGTTTTCTTTACCAGCTCATCCAGATTTGAAATTTCATACGGTAGTAAAAAAAGGGTATAGGAGGTGCGATTGGTAACCATCTTTTTTTGATTTCGGTCCCGGATCACTCCTCGGGGAGCAGGAATTGATACCAGCCTGATCCTATTCTCCTCAGATACTTTACGGTAATAAGCAAAATCGATGATCTGGAGATAAATCAGCCTGAATAACAAGACCAAAGCTATAACCCCAAAAAAATAATAGGCAACCTTCCCCCGATTATAATCTGAGATTCTACTCCCTTTCATAACTTAGCAGGATAACTATTGGCTAAACTTTGAGCTTTCCTGATCTGAAGATACCACAAAAACACAAACCCGGCTAAAGCGGTATAAATCCCGGAAAGAAGGGTATAATTGAGGAAGACGAAAAAGGTATAGTTCAAATTCAATCCACTGGAAAGGAGATAAAAGAAAAAATCGTTCAGACCAAGGCTTAAAAATATCACTCCCCCTTTAGAAACGTTACTTTCTAAAAATAAAGTGTCCTTGAAGCTTCCTACCAGATACCCTAAGGAGGTTTTAATTAATGCTCCCAGACCTAAAAAAGAAGGATTAGATAGATCTAACAATAACCCGACAAGAAATCCAAAAAGCGCACCAGAAGCCGGGCCCCGGGTTAATCCAATATATACCAGAATAAGTAAAGGTAGATCCAGTTTTATCTGGCGAATGGTTAAAAGCTCAGAGAATAATGATTGGTATACTACCACTACCAAAAGTAACAGGATTATATTCACTATCCTTGATAAGTTTAGATACCTTACTGGCATTTTAGAGTCAAAAAATCCTTTTTAAGATCAGGGTTTAATTAAAAAAAGCTCCTCCAGACTGAAGAAATCCACAGCTGGTTTAATTTTAATGGTTTTAAAAACCGAATTGTTCTCTCTGGATATTATAATCACCCGACCAACCTTTAAGCCTGGAGGGAATATTTCGCCTAATCCCGAAGTATAAATTTCGTCCCCGGGCTTAACATCCTCATCTAAGGGAACATTATCTAAATCCAAAATAATTCCCCCTTTAGATTTCACAATACCTTGAGCTCTGCTCCTCTGATCAAAAGCAGCCACTCGGCAATTAGGATGAAAAAGTAATTGAACCACTGAACTTCCCACCAGAACCTCACTTACTTTACCCACCACTCCATCGATATTAATTACCGTCATACCCTTTTTAACACCATCTTTCTCCCCTAAATTTATCAAGATAGAACCAAGGAATCTTCCCGGCTCTGCTGAGATAACCTCAGCGAGAATGAGTTTAAAACTGCTTTGGGATTTGAAATCCAGCATCTTTTTTAGCCTTTCATTCTCTAATCCTTTCTCTTTCAACCGGATATTTTCTAAAGTAAGCCTGGTAACTTTCTCAATTAAAATCCTGTTGTTCTGATAGACCTGGTGTAGTTCTCCTATTCGATTGGACAGGGAATAGAAAGGTCCATAAGTAAAACTAAAGATTCCCTCAGAAATAGTTTTTTTTATCTTGACTGGCAAGATCAACAATATCAAGGATAAAATGGATAGAATCAAAAAGGTAACTGAACTTTTCCCTTTTACGAGTAAACCCATCCTCTGGGTTAGAATGTCAAGTGGAAAAACTGGCAAATTCCCTCCCCCTCGAGAAGTTTATCATTACTCTACAGAATCTAAAACCTCCAAAAGCTCCTTGGGGCTGGTTATCTTCATCAAACTCTCCCGGTTCTTTTCGCTTTTCATCAGATAGGATAGACGTGCCATAACATTAAGATGAGCGCCTATGGCATCCTCTGGTGCTACAATCAGGAAAAAAAGATAAGCTGGCTTTTTATCCATCGCCTCAAAATCTATCCCCGCTTTAGATCGACCAAAGGCAATTACAATTCCCTTAACAGCTTTAGTCTTAGCATGAGGGAAAGCAACTCCGTACCCCACTCCAGTGGTAACTAATTTCTCCCGTTCTAAAACCGCTTTTAAAACCTCTTCTTTATCCTTAACCAACTTCGACTTGGAGGTTAAATTCACTAACTCTTCTATGACTTCGTTTTTCAATTTACCTTTTAGGTCAAAAGTGATTAAATCCTCTGCACAGAATTTAGAAAGTTTCATCCCTTACCTCCATTTAATATTTTTCTCGTTTAGGTTGACTACAACTTTGAGTAAAACTATCTTCACCTCTGGTTTTGTAGTTTGATTCAAAATCTTCTTCCTTCTACTCAAATACCTTCCATCTGACCTTCTTTATCCTCAGTTCGGTAATCTTCCTTCAAAAATACACCCATCTTCCTGAATTTCTCAATCCTTTTCTTTAAAAGCTCTTCTACTCCTAATTTTGAAAGCTCATCCAAATCTTTTATTATCTCTTTTTTTAATATATCTGAAGCTCCTTTAGGATTTCTATGAGCTCCGCCTAATGGCTCGGGGATTATCCGATCAATAACTTTTAATTCCTCTAAATCAAAGGCCGAAAGTTTCAAGGCTTCTGCTGCCAGTGGAGCCTTAGAGCTATCTCTCCATAAAATAGCCGCACATCCTTCCGGGGAGATAACTGAATACCAGGAGTTCTCTAACATTAAAACCAGATCTCCGATTCCAATACCCAGAGCACCACCGCTTGCCCCTTCTCCCACAATATTGATGGTAATCGGCACTTTTAACCGGAACATCTCCCTTAAGTTTCTGGCAATCGCCTCGGCCTGCCCTCTTTCTTCAGCTCCTATTCCAGGAAAGGCTCCTGGCGTATCAACCAGAATAACTATCGGCTTCTCAAAGCGGGAGGCAAGTTGCATTAACCTCAGTGCTTTTCGGTAACCCTCTGGATGCATCATCCCGAAATTACGATAAAGCTTCTGCTTAGTATCCCGGCCTTTCTGCTGACCAATAAACATAACCGATCTCCCCTCGATTTTTCCAAATCCCCCCACTAAGGCCTTATCATCTCTAAACCCTCTATCCCCGTGTAGTTCTATGAAATCGGTGCTCATCAGATTTATGTAATCTAAACTGTGAGGTCGCAGTGGATGCCTTGCTAACTGGACCCTCTGCCAGCGAGTAAGTCTTGAATATATCTCCTGCTGGAGCTTATCCCGACGTCTTTCCAGAAACTGTATCTCCCTGGAGAGTTCTAAGCTTTCGCCTGAGGCAAAATCTTTCATATCCTGGATCTTCTTTTCCAGATCCAGAATCGGCTTTTCGAAATCCAAATATTGACCGTTCATCCTTACAGACCGTAATGTTTTTATCGACTACCTTTTATCCGTTTCTCGAATCTACCAGTTAAACTTTTCTCGAACAGAAAGAACGCTAAAGCTAAAATCAAGATTACCAGAATCGTTATGAGAAAAGAAAAAACAAATCTATACTTCCGGACCAAAACAGTCCAGGTCATTATGTTTAATATAATGGAAAAAATGTAAAAAATCCAGATAGTTAATTTTTGACTGACCCCTTTTCCCAGCAAAAAATGAAAAAGGTGCCTCTTGTCGGCGTGATAGAATCTCTTATTATTTAAAGTCCTTCTGAAAAAGGAGAAGAAAGTCTCAAATATGGGTAATCCTAAAGCTAAAAGAGGAACAAACAGAGCTATAGCGGTATAGCTCTTTATCGGACAGATGATGCTCTCCGCCGCGAAGATATATCCTAAATATAAAGAGCCAGAATCTCCCATGAAAATCTTGGCTGGAGGATAGTTAAATCTCAAGAAACCCAGACAGACACCTAAAAGCCCTAAGGAGATAAAAGAGATAATTTTCACCCCGAGGAAAATACCAACCCCTAACAAAGTCAAAGAGGCAATAAACGAAAGACCGGCTGCCAGCCCATCTAAGCCATCTATCAAATTAAACGCGTTTATGATCACCAGACACCAGATAAATGTGACCGGAAATGAAAGAATTCCCAGATTCACCACCTTAAAAAAGGGAACATAAATTATATTTATATGTAATCCGAATAAGATCAAGATCAAGACGGCCAGGGATTGAAAAAATATTTTCCAGATAGCTTTAAGGTTTTTCAGGTCATCATAAATCCCGGAGGAGAAAATCACCACCCCTCCCAGGGTAAAACCTAAAAAATACTTCAAATCGTATGAAAGGACCGAACCCTCCCAGATCAAAGTTGTCCAGAGACTTAAATTAAAAGCAAAGAATAGAGCAATCCCTCCCAGGGTTGGAGTAGGGCTTTGGTGGATCTTCCTCTCATCTGGATAATCTAAAAGATGGTATCTGATCGCAAACCGCCTGACCAGAGAAGTAAAGATTAAGCTCAATAAACATGAAAATGCCAGAATGAAAATGTATTGTTCCAATTTTCCTTTACCCTTTTTTTGAAGGTTTTGGCAGTATAAAACTAAAAGCTAATAAGAGCAAACGAAGAAGAAGTCCGCTAAATACCAAAAATCTCAAGATCTGATTTGGTCGATAATGCTTTTTAAAAAAATAATACATACTGCGGTGATGTTCTAATTTTGCCCGTAGGGGATTATGTGAAGTAGATCCACCGATCTGATGCACTATAGTTAAGAGAGGGAAATAGAATACTTTCCAGCCACCTTTTTTTGCCCGCAGACACAAATCCACATCCTCGCAGAATATAAAAAAATTCTCATCTAATAATCCGATCTCCTCCAGCATTTTCCTGCGAGCAAAGAGGCAGGAGCCTGAGACCCAGTCCACCTCCCTCACCTCGGCCCGATCCAGACCTTTCAGAAGATACTTTTTAGATAGAGGGTTTTGGGGAAAGAACCGGTTCAATAAAGATTGGGAAGAGGAGATAGAGGTAAAATAATTGGGAAAAGACCTGCAGGAATAAAGGAGCTTACTTTTTGCATCTATCATCTTAGGTCCACAGATCCCGACCTCTGGATTCTCCTCCATAAACTTCAAAATCTGATCCATCCCATCACTAACGATTTTCGTGTCCGGATTAAGTAAAAGCAAATATTTTCCCTGACTTTTTCCTATCCCCTGGTTAATTGCCTTGGAAAAACCTGAATTCCACCTATTTTCTATTAACTTAACCTCTGGAAAATATTCCCTCGCCCATTTTGCCGTATCATCCCTGGAAGCGTTATCAATCAGCCAGATTTCAAAACACAGGTTAGTGGTTGAATGGTAAATAGAATCCAGGCATTCTTTTAAAAGCGCCTTAGCCTTATAATTTACTATTATGATAGAGAGATCGAATTCATCCTTTGAATTGCAGGGACGAGGTAACCTCGCTCCTACGGGATTTATTTCAGACCTCATAACTTTCCTAAAAGGCTTAATAATCTAAGCTTCCAGACCATCCAGACAGCCTCCCGTATAATTTTCTTGGACATTTTGGACTCGCCCTCCCTTCGGTCCACGAAGATAATCGGTATCTCCTTTATTTTGAAACCCTTTTTCCAGGCACGGAAGCTCATCTCTATCTGAAAAGCATAACCGTTCGAATG
>JAZDLB010000034.1:0-2932 GCA_043802565.1 Candidatus Zixiibacteriota bacterium
TAGTGCTTTTACTTATTATTTAGGTTTTAAGGTGAACAGCGCAGAATATAAAGTGATGGGATTGGCTCCTTATGGTGAGCCCGTCTATTATGACCTTATAATGAAAGAGTTAGTTGATTTAAAAGAGGATGGCAGTTTCAAATTGAATATGAGATACTTCTCCTATGATTATGGTTTGAAGATGACTAATGGTCGATTCGATAAATTATTTGGCTCACCTCCTCGTATCCCTGAAACTGAAATTAAAAAACTACATAAAAATATTGCTTCAAGTCTGCAGAAAGTAACTGAAGAGATAGTTTTGAGAATGGCAAATAACCTATTTAAAGAGACCGGTTTAAAAAATTTATGCTTAGCTGGCGGAGTTGCTTTAAATTGTTTAGCCAATTCGAGGATGTTGAAAGAGACGCCGGTTGAGGAGCTATTTATCCAGCCTGGTTCAAGCGATGCCGGTGGTGCAGTGGGGGTAGCAGCTTATATCTATTACACCCTTTTAAACAATCCAAGAGGTTTTGTATGGAAAGATGCTTATTTGGGTCCGGAGTTTTCAAATGATCAGATAAAAGATTTTTTGATGAGGAAAGAAATCCGTTTCAGAGAATATAATCGTGAGGAGTTGCTAAAAGTTACCACCAAGCTCCTTTCCGAGCAAAATATTTTAGGCTGGTTTCAAGGGAGGATGGAATTTGGTCCAAGAGCGTTAGGTAATCGGAGCATTTTAGCTGACCCTCGAAGGGCGGAGAATAAAGATAGAGTAAATCAGAAGGTAAAATACCGTGAAGGTTTCAGACCATTTGCTCCCAGTATTATCTGGGAGAAGGCAAAAGATTTTTTTGAGATAGATAGACATTCTCCTTTTATGCTTTTGACTTTTCAGGTGAAAAGTAAAGAGATTCCAGCAGTAACTCATATAGATGGTTCTGCCAGGCTGCAGACCGTGAAAACAGAGGAAAACCAGCTTTTTTATGACCTGCTCGTAGAGTTTTTTAACCTGACCGGCTGTCCAGCCCTTCTAAATACATCTTTTAATTTAAGAGGAGAGCCGATAGTCTGCACCCCGGAGGAAGCGTATCTTTCCTTTATGCGCTCAGGAATGGACTACCTTATTATGGGTAATTTCGTATTAGATAAAAAGGAGATGACTCCTTTAAAAGAGGAGTTCTCCTATGAGAGATTATTTGCTCAGGATTAAGATTTTGCTCCCGCTGGATGTTATCATCCAGCGGTGTAACAGGCAGATGATAACATCCGCCTGAGAGCAGACATCTAAATTAGAAGGAAGGAGTTTATATGAGTTTCTTTTCTCGTTTTTCAATCTTCAAAGAATTCTGGCAGTTTATTCGGTTCAGAAAGAGATACTGGTTAGGACCGATAATCTTCGTTCTGCTTATCCTGTCATTGCTAATAATCTTTGCGGAAAGCTCAGTCATTGCCCCTTTCATCTATTCTCTTTTCTAAATTCTGATGTATAAACTAAAATTCTACAAAACCCTGCTTTTCTCTTTCTCAAGCATCATTTTATTTTTGTTGTTGGGGGAGCTGTTTTTCAGGCTGATAGATATACAGATATATCCAGATAGAGCCTTTCTTTTGAACCCAGAGCTCAGTTACCCTAAATATTATAAAAAGGATTCCGAGCTTTTCTGGAGGATCAGACCCAATCAAACCATCAAAGGAAAATTCTTTGTGGATGGGGTTTATAAGATAAATTCAAAAGGCTACCGGGATAAAGAATTCTCCGAAAAAAAAAATCCGAATATGAAAAGGATAATCTGTATGGGTAACTCCTGTACCTTTGGCTGGAAGGTTGATTCAGAACAGACCTATGCTAAGAGATCGGAAGCCCTTTTGAACCAGAACCTGCCTAAGCCAGAGTTTGAGGTGATTAATGCCGGGATGACCGGATACAGTACCTATCAGGGTCTAAGGTTTCTAAAAAGAGAGATTTTAAGGTTCCATCCAGATATCATCGTCTTCTCTTATGGCTGGAACGATATGTGCCCTTCCACCAGAAAGGATAAATTTCAGAAGTTTCCGCCTCAGTGGATCTTGAACATAGACGATTACCTTTCTTTTTCAAAGTTTTATTCTTTATTTAAATTTGAGATTATGAACTTGCTAAAATTCAGCAAAAGGGCACCAGAGGAAAAGAAACTCGGATATCGAGTATCATTGCAAGATTATACTATCAATTTAAAAGAGATGGTAAAAATTGCTCAGGACTCAGGTATTAAGGTTATATTTTTAAGTACACCCGTCTCCTCTGCCCGGATATTTTTGGGTCCAGGTAAGACTTCAAAACCTCATATCGCTAATAAGCATTACAATGCGGCTTTAAGGGAGCTTTCTGAGGAAATAAAAGTTCCCCTGGTAGATGCAGCTTTGCTTTTTGAGGATCGGGGTGACCTTTATGATAGCGGGAGAGAGGATTACATTCACTATAATGCTAAAGGACATCAGATTATCGCAGAGGCTATTTATAAATATTTCCAAGAAGAGGGGATCGCTCAATAATGGAGCAAGGGTTATTCATAGATTATTTTTAATTGGACAGGTAAGAACATCTTTTTTACCTATCAATTTAAAATTTAAAGGCAACCTTCAAAACCGGTAACATGAAGTCGAGGGTAAAGGCTAAAGAGACCAAATACATCAGGGGATGCACGTTTTTGCCTTTTCCGGATAGAAGCATTATCAAAGTATAGGCGATAAAGCCAAACCCTATTCCATTGGAAATCGAATAGGTTAAGGGCATCACAATCATTATCAGAAAAGCGGGGAAGGACTCTTCGAATTTCTCAAAGGGTATCTCTTTTATAATAGTTAGCATTAAAAATCCTACTATAATTAAAGCAGGTGCAGTTGCCTCCTTAGGCACAATTCCAGCTAAAGGGGAAAAGAAAATAGCTAAGATAAATAGAATCCCTACTAT
>JAZDLB010000035.1:0-3082 GCA_043802565.1 Candidatus Zixiibacteriota bacterium
GGTAGAATTCAAGGATAAAAAAGTCGAGTTCTTCAAATCCGAAAGTCCCAGCCCCATCTTCTCTGAGAATTTCAAGAAAAGAATAAAAGAAATGCACTTCGAGATGTCAGCTTTGAGCATTGGAGCACTCTTGGAGAAAAACTCGATTGAGTATTATCGAAAATATGCTGAACAAAGTGAAGATGAGGAGGTTAAAAAACTTTTCTCTTATTTGATAGAGTGGGAACAGGGACATCTCAAGGCACTGATTACTCAGCAGAAATATTTAAAAGAAGCTTACTGGGAGGATGCCCGATTCTTCCCGGAGATATAAGGAGGGGGAAAATGAAAGTCTTAATTGTCTATTATAGTATGTATGGAAACACCTTGCGTCTGGCAAAGGCTGTGGTAGAAGGGGCTAAAGAAGTTGAAGGTGCGGAGGTCATTCTGAAAAAAGTTGAGGAGTTAGTTCCTCAGGAATTAATTGAGAAAAATCCTGCAAGCAAAAAAGCTTATGAGGAGCAAAAGGATATTCCCATAGCTACAAATGATGATTTAGTTTATGCAGACGCAATAATCTTTGGCTCTCCAACAAGATTTGGAAATATGTGTGCCCAGATGAGGCAGTTTTTAGACCAGACCGGTCCATTATGGGCAAAAGGACAATTAGTTGGAAAGCCTACGGCTGTTTTCTGCTCAACCGGAACTATGCACGGCGGACAGGAAACCACATTAATTTCAATGATAACCACTTTACTTCATCACGGGATGATAATCGTAGGCATCCCTTATACTGAGGAAAAGCTCTCAACCACCCAGAGAGGTGGAACACCTTATGGAGCCTCTTCTGTCTCCGGACCAAAAGGAGACCAGTTACCGAACGAAGATGAGCTTTATTTGGCAAAAGCTTTGGGGAAAAGAGTGGCGGAGATTACAAAGAAATTAAAAGAGGAATAAAAGTATCTATGAAAGGATATTGAAACGGAGGTGAGAGATGAAAACATTCACTGCTTATGTTGAGTGGGACCCGGAGACAAAACTTTATGTAGGAATCGTGCCGGGTATACCTGGAGCTCATACCCAGGGCGCAACCCTGGATGAACTCCACAAAAACCTCAAAGAAGTTTTAGAGTTATGTCTTGAAGAATATGAAGGACCTACAGAAGATCTCCCTCGTTTTGTAGGTCTTCAACAGATTGAGGTGGCTATATGAATCGCCTTCCTATTATAAATTTCAAAACTATGGAGAAGGTACTACTTCGCTTGGGCTTTGAACAAGTGCGACAGAAAGGAAGCCATGTCTTTTATCATCATTCTGATGGAAGGTCAACAACTGTTCCGAATCATCCCGGAAGGGACCTTGCTCGACCATTGGTTCGAGAAATCCTTCGGGAGATTGAAATAACGCCCGAACAATTTAGAAAACAGTTGGATAAAATATGAGCATTAATCACAACTTTGTTCGGAATGCGATCCTTTACATCTATAATAGGGAATGACTGAAGTTTAAAAACTTTGTATAATAGAGAAATATCCAGGAGGGACAGATGCCTATAAAACCTGGGGAGAAAGCTCCGGATTTTGTATTGAAGGGGCAGGATGATAAGGATTATAAGTTATCTGATTTTCAGGGTAAAAATGTTGTTTTAGCCTTTTATCCGGCGGATTTCAGCCCGGTCTGTTCTAAGGAGCATACCTGTTTTATCAACGACATGAAAAGGTTTGAGAACCTGAACGCTGTTGTTTTCGGGATAAGCGTGGACAATATCTGGTCGCACAAAGCTTTTGCGGAAAAGCTTCAACTCAAATATCCACTTCTCTCTGATTTCCACCCTAAAGGGGCAGTTGCTTCTAAATATGGATTATACCTGTCCGATTTGGGGATAACCAATCGAGCTACGGTGATAATTGATAAAGAGGGGATTGTTAGATACGTTCAGGTTTATGATATCCCTCAGCAGAGGGAAAATAGTGAGCTTATAAAGATTTTGGAGGATTTAAAATAAGCTATCTAAAAAATCAACTGAGCAGGCCTCTTAAAAGCTCATTGATCTGTTGAACTTTGAAGGGCTTTAAAAGAAATCCGTCTGGCTTGGGTTCTTCTTCCGGGTCATATTCAGCCTCATAACCGGTTATCAGCACTACTGGCAGCTGAGGGAAATTTTGCTTCACCGCCCTTAAAAGCTCATGCCCATCCATTTTAGGCATCATTAGATCAGTTATAACCAGGTCAAAGGTCTCCTTATTTAGAATCGCTAAAGCTTCTTCTCCATCTTGAGCTTTTTGGCTTTTAAGGTCAAAACACTGAAACAGGATATCCGAAAGAAGATTAGACATATTAGGGTTATCTTCTACAATCAGGACTTTTTTATTTCTTAAACTATAGCCCATATCATCCAGATCGTTTTTACTTACTAATCTTATCGGCTGGAAAAAGATTTTTATCAATAAAAAAGGGTAGGTGCTTATAACCCATCCTTTCTTATTTAACCATATTTTTATTTTACTCGAAAAGGCTTTTTTCTTTCTTCTCTTCTGAGATAATCCGGTAAAGTTCTTTAACTTCCTCTTTTTTCATACTTTGGGGGGGGAGTTTTAATACCTCTAATTCAATTTTCCTGTTAGTAAAATCTAAGATAATCTTCTGCCCCACTTTAACTTCTTTGCCTGGCTTAGCCTTAATCCCATCCACATACACCAGTCCTTTATCGCAGGCTAATTTTGCCTGAGTCCTTCTCTTTAAAAGCCGGGATATGGAAAGGAATTGGTCTAAACGCAATTCAGGTTTAAATCCTCACCTCTACATAAGTTTTGCTCTTAAGCTCCTCGATCCATTTCAAAATCTCATCGTTTCCTTTTTTCCTTTTTGCCATCTCTTTAATCGTATCGTAATCCTCTTCCAGGCTCAAACTCCTTTTTTCTTTTCTATCCAGGATTTTGAGGATGTGCACACCTTCTTCTGTGATTACTGGAGAAGTTATCTGGCCAATTTCTGTTTGAGTGATCTTCTCCTTTAACTCCTCTGGAAGCTGGGCTAATGGAAACCAGCCTATCTCCCCACCTTTTTTCTTGGATTCATCATCCTGAGAATAGTCTTTAACCA
>JAZDLB010000036.1:0-2234 GCA_043802565.1 Candidatus Zixiibacteriota bacterium
TTAGAGTTCATTATTAAATCCTCAAGAGCCTTAACGCAATTGATTTTCTCTGAAAACATAGATTTGTATAAATAATCATCTTTTCTTAAACCAGTTTTCCCCTTTAATTCAATCTTATCATTTTTTGCTATTGTTTCTAAGACATGGTAATTTGATATGTACTGTCTCATATTATAAGGAGGGTCAAGATATAATATATCTGTCTCAATATCTCTTACCAATTCATTGGCATCCTTTAGGAAACAATAATGTTGATTCGTAGATAATATAAATTGAGGAACTTCTAAAATTAAGGGTTTGAGAGCCCTCTTGTCCCATGTCTTAAGATATGCCCCATAGGTTCCTGAGATATTAGAAAAAGAGGGTATTGCCTCCACTATCGAGGTTTTTAAGATCATTTCCTCTATCTCTGAGATAAGATTACTCTGTTTCCACCATGAAATAGTTTGTAGGATTCCATCTATTTTCTGAGCATTATCATCAGAGAAATACATTCGACGATATTTACCAGAAGGTGCATAATTTTCAAATACATAATCCTTTGTTCCTTTAATATTATTTAAGAAAATGATAATATTTTCTACTTCAGTTTTTAAGTAATCGTAAATTCTTTTTTGCTTTAACCACTGAGTTAAATGCAAGAATCTAGGGAGGGTATTATTTTCTATATATGTTTTCTGTAAAATATATGAAAAATAAAGGTTATCGTTGGAGATAATTGAATACCCCTTTTTCTTGAAATATTGAGCGACTTTGGTAGTGCCGGAGAAAATATCTAAAAAGATTTTCCCTTTCGCTTCCATATCCTGAATCACGCTTTCAATAAAAAAAATCAAGTTTTCTTTACTACCTATAAATCGCATGACTCCATCCTCTTATGTCTCTTAAAATGACAAATATTTTATAATATAATCTACGCCCTTTTTCAACCTCTTTTTGTCCTCAAAGGTAAACTGACCGAAAAAGTCGTCCTCTGGTTGGGGATGCTTTCCACTAAAGTTATCTTCCCCTTATGGTATTCCTCCACAATCCTTTTAGTTAAGGACAAGCCCAAGCCCCAGCCTCTTTTCTTAGTGGTGTATCCTGGAGAGAAAATCTTTTTCTGTTCTTTTGCTAAAATCCCTCTTCCGTTATCCGTCACCAGAATATATACGTTTTTTCTGCTTTTATCTACACCCGTCGAAATCTCTATCTTTCCCTTTTGTGACTCGACTGCTTCTACTGAATTTTTCAGAAGATTTTCTATTACCCAGCTTAAAAGCTCCGGATTTATCTCCAGCTTGATCGATTCGCCTAAATTCTCTTTTATCTCCACACCTTCAGGAACTCTTTCTTTAAAATAATTCACCACTTCTGAGACCAGCTCGTTCAATTCCGTCTCTTTTAATTCCGGCAGAGAACCTATCTGGCTAAACCGGCAAGCGACCTTTTCCAATCTTTTTATATCTATCTCCATTTTTTCAAGATAATCATCTTTTCCTACGGATCCATTTTTGGACTGTTCTGAACGGGATTTCAAAAGCTCTGCCCAGCCTAAAAGGGACGAGATAGGTGTTCCCAACTGATGAGCAGTTTCTTTTGCCATCCCGATCCAGATAGACCTTTTCTCACTCCGTTGTATATTTCTGAAACTTACAAACCCAATCCAGACAACAACGAGTAGAAGCCCTATCTCCAGGTAAGGCATGATCCTGAGCTGGGAGATCAACTCGGAATCACTGTAATGCAAGTAATTTATCACTTTTTTCTCTTCACCATAATAGATGGGTATCGGTTTTTTCCCTTTATCCATTTTGCTGACCAATTTTTTAAGCTTAAGCTTAGTCTCTTGAGTTGTATCATCCCAGGGGATTTCTACTCCCCTCCAGGCTTGAGGTTCTCCCCCAGGTGAGGTTACGATTATGGGAAAATTACTCTTTTTTATAATCTCATCGAAAATTAAATCGATCTCTGCACCAGTAGTAGATTCTGAGGCTACCAGACTCCAGAGTCTGGCATAAGCGGAGACAACTTTCCTTGAGTCTTCTTTCAGTCGGCTAATAACATATTGGGTATAAAAAACATAGACAAAAGCAAGTATTATTATCCCGAAAAAGACTGCCAGTTTAAAAAACAATGAAGAAAAGTGCCTATCTAATCCAGCCGAACCCTTTCCCGGGATACATTCGTTTTTCTTTTCAGTTTTCATACCTTATATATTATAGGTTTACTCTAAAACTACCTTTCCTATGGAT
>JAZDLB010000037.1:0-7999 GCA_043802565.1 Candidatus Zixiibacteriota bacterium
CCCGCAGGTGTTGATGATAAATATTTCTGCTTGCTCTTTCTCTTCAGTCAATTCAAACCCAGAAGACTGGAGTTGAGACTGAATCGCTTCCGCATCCAGATCGTTTTTAGGACAGCCTAATTTTACTACATTTACCTTTACCTTCATTTGTTACCACTCACTCAAATCTGTCATTCTGAGCCCGCCTTTGGCAGATTCTTCGCCCTACGGGCCCAGGACGACACTCATTATACATACTACATTTGCCATATTATTTTTCATTTTCCTATCTCAGTAAGATCCACCAGCTCCACACCCGGTAGTGGATTAAAAACGAACTTGGAATCGCTGATAACCACATCCGGCTTTATCACGGTAAAGCTCAAGGTTGTATAATTATCATTTTGATCTAAATATTCTATTCTCCGGGCTAAGAGGGTTTCTTTTACGAAGAAGACAGTGATCTTTTTAAAAAACTCATCTTCGGTTTTTGAAGTATAAACCATCTTATAACAGCTTTTCTTGCCTATATTTTCCTCCCCTCTCAGCTCATAATTGTAATTCTTTCTGAAGTTGAATAAATAATCGTTTGGTCGAAAAAATTCTCTGGATTTATCAACCCGGTTTTTAGTAACCTGTTTATTCTCCTTAGAATAAACCCAGATAAACTCTCCATCTGAAACTACAACCTGAGAGGGTAATTCAATCCTGAACTTATTTGGATTTTTCAAATACATCCTTCCCTTAAATTTACGTAGGGTAGTGAAGTCCTGGGACTTAATCACCTCCTGGAAACTGACAGAAAGAGTTTTTAATGAATCGTATTTCCCTTCTATCTTCAGAGCCAACTCCTCTGACGTAATCCCCGAACTTAGGCTTACAAAAAAAAGGGAAAGTAATAAACTAAAGATTATTGTTTTCGTTTTTCTTCTCATCTTTATTTTCTTCAAAAGAAATTTCTTCTTTTTCTAAATAACTACGATCTACTAAAACCTCCCTGGCCTTGCTTCCATCATAAGGACCGACAATACTGTCGCTTTCCATCTGATCGATCAGGCGGGCGGCTCTTTGATACCCTACGCCTAATCTCCTCTGTAAAAGTGAGACCGAACCCTGTCGGTGTCGAACCACAATTTCTACTGCTCGTTTATAAAGGTCATCCTCTTCTTTATCCTCCCAGCCCTCTGAAACCTCCTGTTTATCATCTTCCCTGGCAAAGACCCCGATGGGAGTTGGCACATAATCCTGAGACTTGATGAAATCTACTAACTTCTGGGTCTCCTCGCTGGTGATATAGGCGCCATGAATCCTTCGTGGCTCCGGATGACCAGCTTGAATAAAGAGCATATCCCCATTACCTAAAAGCTTTTCAGCACCCGCTCCATCGATAATCGTCCTCGAATCTATCCGGGACACTACCTGAAAAGCTATCCGGGCAGAGAAGTTAGCTTTGATTAAACCGGTGATCACATCCACCGAAGGCCTCTGGGTAGCCAGGATCAGATGAATCCCCACTGCCCTTGCCATCTGAGCCAGGCGGGTGATTAAAGCTTCAGTCTTCAAAGAACTGGACATCATCAGGTCAGCTAACTCATCCACGATTATGATAAGATAAGGCAAGAGCCCTTCTTTCTTTTTCTTCTTATTATAATCCTCAATATTCCTGACTCCAGCCCGGGCTAATTTTTTATACCTTTCCTCCATCTCCACTACCGTCTCAGCTAAAACCCTTTCTGCAACCTTGGGATTAGTTACCACTGGCCTTTCTAAATGGGGTATCTGGTTATAAACCGTCAACTCTAACATCTTTGGATCGATCATTATAAACCTTATCTCTTCCGGATGAAGACGGTAAAGCAAGCTTGCCAGAATAACATTTATACAGACACTTTTTCCGGAACCAGTTGCCCCGGCTATCAGAAGGTGAGGCATCCTGGAGAGGTCAGCCACTAAAGGTTCCCCGGAAATAGATTTCCCTAAGGCTATGGCTAATCGATAAGTTGTGTTTTGAAAAAATGGAGAGACTAATATCTCTTTCAGATTAACTATCTGCGGGGTTTTATTCGGTATCTCCACCCCCACCGCTGCCTTACCCGGTATCGGTGCGACTATCCTTATTCTTTTGGCTTGCAGAGCTAAAGCCAAATCATCTGACAGGCTCATTATCTGGTTTACCTTGACTCCTGGCGCAGGCTTGAACTCATACCGGGTGATAACCGGACCAGGGCTTTTATCAATTAATTCACCTTCTATTCCAATATCAAAAGTAGCTAAAGTATCTCTTAAAGCTTTAGCCGTCTGATTCAACTCATCATTTGTAACCGAGGGCTTTACAAATGGAGGGTCATTTAAAATACTTAGACTTGGATATTGATAAGCACCAATTTTACTTTCCTCTTTACCCCGAACTAAATTTAGAGAGGTCTTTAACTCTTTAACTATATTTATAGGCTCTTCCTTTTCATCTGCAGAGAAAACCCGTGCAGACTTAACCTCTTTTTCCTGTGGAAACTCTTTGACCAAAGGCTCCTCTTCTTTCTTTTTATCAAAAGTCTCTTTGAGTTCTTCCACCCTTTGAGTTCTCCTTTTCTCCATCCTTTTCAATTCCCACCATCTGCTTCCCCGATCATAAAATCTCTGAAACAAAGTCTTACCAAAGATTAAAGACTCAGAAAATTTCCAGGGAGTAGCTAACAGGGCAACGATTATCAATAAGGCCAAACTCAGCGTATAGGAGCCGAAAGTCCCGAAGATCTTAACCAGGATTTTGGCGAAAAGAAGGGAGCTCCAGCCCCCTAAGGATACTCTGGAAAAATCCAATCCTATACTGGAGTGAGCTTGGGATATGCAGAAAAAAATCCCTAAAAGGAAAATAAATGTAAATATATAAATGGTCTTCTTGAAAATGGTGAATAACTCGGTTTTAAAAAGATAAACCGTCCCCCAGAACCCTAAGCTTATGGGTAGTAAAAAAGAAGAGAGCCCAAATAAATAAAATAACAGATAAGAGATCAAAGCACCTATGATGCCAGCTTGATTTCTTATCGGTTGAGTGAAAAGCTTTTCCAGATTACTCCAGGAGAGCTCCTGGTTAAAAAACTTGGCATCCTTAGAATAGCTGTAAGTAAAAAGGCTTAAAAGAATAAACAAAGCCGATGCCCAGAGCAAAACCCCGAAGATCTCATTTTTCCTTTCCGGTGAAAAATTTTTAAAAAGCTTCACTTAATCTTCCTCTCTGCTAATCAAAATTTTGTGCCCAAATCTTTTTCCCCAATAAATAAGAGATGAAAGCTCAAAAGACCTTCTAATTTATATTATCTTATCATCAAATTACGTAAAAGTCAATTATTTTTTCACATAAATCTGGACTTCGCAGGTAGATACTATCCAAGTATTTTTCAAAATAACTTCAATAAGTTTTGCATCTTCGCCACTAAAGTGGCTGAGAACTGTTTTCTTGTCCTAATCCTACGGTGTGGCTACGTCAGATGCTCTAAGGGCGGGCTGGCTCGCAGTCTCCGCTTCTCGGACTGACTTTAGTCAGGTCTCGAACTTATACCGGTGGAGAGCATGCAGGTCAACCATTTTTAATCTGTCATCTGTTATTTTATTTTTATTTGACCAAACCTTTTATAAAAAAACAAAAAAGGCAGTCCGCCTTTGGCGAGACTGCCTTTTTTAACTCATTGAAAATCTCTCTACCTCACCGCATCCTTTAACGACTTTCCAGCCTTGAAACGTGGCACTCTGGCGGCAGCTATTTTTAACGGTGCACCGGTCTGAGGATTCCTTCCCATCCGGGCTTTACGCTTTGCCACTGAGAAAGTGCCAAAACCCACAAAACTGACTTTCTTTCCTTTCTTCAGGGCGCTGGTTACCCCCTCGAAAAAGGCGTTCATAGCCTTGTGAGCTTGGGATTTGGTTACCGCGGCTTCCTTTGCTATCTTGGAAACCAGTTCCTCCTTTGTCATTGACTCACCCCCTTACTCTGGGATAAAGGTTAGCGTTTTAAAGTTTACGCTTGGTAGGATATAGTATCTATGCGGGTTTGTCAAGGATTATTTTCATTTTTTTAAAAAATTTTTTATAACCCCATTTTAATGTCTATATAATGAGAGTTATCAATAGACCAGTTCCCTTATACCTGCCATCCCTTTTTCTATCTTAACCTCAGGTAAAGATTTTATATTTATCCGGAAATAGTAACCCTGCCGATACCCGTTTACTATCCAGGTAAAGTGCCCTTCCCAGCAATGCAGGTCCCGATAGAATGTAAAAGTCTGCTCGGTAAGTTGCTTCATGGAAAAATCGTATCGGGTTAGATAACTTATATGCCACTTCTGAGTTAACCAGAAATCTAAGGAAAGGCTTACCCAGTGATTTTTAATAGTCCCGGGGGAGTATCTGGTCTCAGAATATCTGTGGCTCAAGGAGAGATTATACTCTCTACCACCTCTCTTTTGCCCTTCTTCATCTTTCTGCGCTCCCCAAACACCATTATATGATAAATCAGTGTTTAGGCTAAAATTTAAAAGGCGGAGATGGGAAAGGTTAAGCTCCTTGGTTACTTGATTATATGGGTCATGGGTAAAAGCTAATTCCAGACCTATTCCGGGAATGGCATTAGACCTCAAGCTGGATGCAAAATTAGAGAGCTTACGCTCTTTAGCTAAGAAATTGTAGCTGGTGTTAAAAGTATAGTTGAAAAGCTCAAATTTTTTCTCCCCACCCTCTTTCTGAGTTTTCATTTGCAGAAGGTGAGTGAAACTAAAGTTAAGGGATTGGGCTTTCCCTCCACCACTTCCTATCCCGGTATAGCTAACATAAGATTGATGTCTTTTTATCTCTGGAACAAAGACAAAAGCTAAGCTTGGAGTCATAACCTGCCTGATTCCGTTTATAGGGCCCAGTTTGGGATAGAAAGTTCCATAAAGCGTGGTTCTGGCATTTAAACCTAAGGAATAAGTGCCCCTTCGGGCTGGTGAATTTGCTTTTACCTTATCTTTGCTCTGGTCAGTTTCATAAACATAATACCAGCTCTCCCGATAATTTAACCCCGGAGACAAGATCAGCCAGCCAAAAAGTGTCTGGGGAAAGTCAAGATGTAAAGCATTATCCACAGTCATAAATTTCTTACGGGTAAAATTCTCATTGAGTCTGGCTTTGCTGTAAAAGTTCTGAAAAGAAGAGGAAAATGAAAGATACAGGTTTTGATACCACTTCTTAGGTTGGTCAGCCTTAGATTTGTCCTTTGGATCCAAATTCGGAAAAGGGGAAAAAGAGGGTTGGGTTATTTTGAATGTAGGAAGTCTCATAGTTTTCGAATCAGTATCTAAATTCTCCACTCTATCAAAGGCTATATATATACCTGCCCCTGAATATTTAGTGTTCAAGCTTGCCTGGGAGTGGATACTCCGGTCTCTTCTTTCCTGTGGATTAAAGCTGAAATCCCGATAATAGGATTTATCGCTAACGAACCTGCCACTGGCTGAGAGTTTCGTGGTTGGTGAAAAATTCTGGGAATGGCTCAAAACCAAGTCCCAGCGATTATTTTTAATTTTATTGAATCCGATCTCCTGAACTTCGCGTTTATAGGAGCTGGCGATATTCCCATTATACAAATATCTCCTGGCATATCTAAAACTCTCCCTTAAGAGCCAGCCGGTATTCTCATAATAATCCAAACTACTTTCTAAATCCCAGTAATCTGAAGGTGCCCAATAATACCCTAAGTTCCGTATAAACCTTTCACCAGAAACAAAGTCTCCAACCTCGAAGGTTAAAAAGCCGGAATGCCTTCCTGGTTTGATGGGAAAGACATAAAAAGGGATTACCGCTACTGGAAGTTTCTGGATATATAAAACCACGGGCCTGGCAATCACCTTATCCTTGGTAATTACCTTCATCTTCCGGGAATAAAAATGGTAATGAGGAGTTTCCTGGTCACAGGTAGTATAACTCCCCCCTGCCGCTAAGAAGACCTCCTCCTTTATCTTTCCTAATTCACTTCCATAGTAATACCCATCCTGAAATTCAGTCTGACCAGCTTTAACCTTACCTTTACGGGTTTTAAGATAATAGCTCATCTCCTCCCCTTTTATCTCTTCTTTCCCATCTATAAGAACTGGAAGTTGAGAAATTGTTTTTTTACCCTCTTCCTCTTTATAAATCCCTTCTGCTTTCAGGTGCTCCTTTTCTGTATGGTAGGTTACCTTTCCAGCTTTTAAAGAGACCTGCCTGAATCTTAAGCTGCAGTTATCCTCTAAATAGATTAAATTACTATCGATCTGATAATCTATCTTCTCAGCCGAATAGTTGACGGTATCTATAGAATGGAGTGAATCTTTATTCTCTGCTGGAGAATAATAGGAGCCTATCGCCCCACCCAAGATCATTATCCTTTTCAGTTTCTGTTCTTCAAAATAAAGCTCTAAACTATCACCGGAAGCTTCATTTTTAACCGGCGACAAACTATCTCTGGAAGAAGGATAATATAAAGATGTGGCATTGTTTAACACCTTCACTTCTTTGAGCTTCTCATCTTCCCCCAGGAAAAAATAAAGTGACTTTCCAGCTAAGTAGCTTTCATTATATTTCTGATTTAATGAATCAACCAATTCCTTATGAGAAGCTTTTGCCTGTCCGGCAACTGAGATCTTATAAATTTTATTTTCTTTATACCGAACTTCGATTTCATCTCCAGACAGCTCTGAAGTCTCTTTTTTCGCTAATGGATTTTCAGTAAGAACTATTCTTTCTTCTTTACCAAAAAGCTCTGCTTTCCCACAAGTAGCCACCATATCACCTTTCAGGACATGAACATTCTTTATCGCTTTTCCTCTTCTAAGTTCAACCAAATATTCTAAAGTGTCAGCCGTAACAGTGATGGAACTATCTTTTAACTGTGGATTATATATTAAAGAAGGGGACTTGGTGAAGAAAAGATATTTTTTGATCCGGTCATATTCTCCGTGCCCCCCTAATACAATCGCCTTCTCCTTTTTGCTCTCCAGTTTCACATTTTCATCCGCCACTATCCTTTTCAATCTCTGATAATAGGTAACCTTTTCTGCGAACATCGACTGATCAGGGTCTTCGACTTTTACATTTCCGATAAAAATTAAAAGTCCAGCTGAACGATACCAGACCGCCCGGTCAGAATAAAGCTCAGAGTTGCCATGTCGAAAATGGACATTCCCGTTTAAATTCACAATGACATTTTCTTTTTCCATCCTTAATTCGGACTGGTCAGCATGGATAAGCTCAACCGGCTCTTTTTCAGTAACCCGGGCTGGCGTAGAGCTGAAAGTTAAGAAAAACCCTGCGATTAAAAAGACTATCTTTTTCATTTACTTTTGTGCCGGTGTAGGGGCACGGTCCGCCGAAGGCGGGTGCCCCTGCCATCTTATTAAGATTTCATCCTAAAATATCTTTTACTTAGATCAAAATCAAGAAGAAATGTGGCAGAGACAGATTACTACTCACCTCTTTATATCCTTCCATTCGGTGTTCAACCTCCTTCATTTGTCGTTTTATAATCTTGTAAGAGCAAATAATATTTTTGTAGAGATTTTGGAGGTCGAACTTTTCCTACGGATCATCCCTGGCGGTCCGCCTGAGGCGGATAAAGTTAATTCACAATTTACACATTACGAACAAAAAGAAAATGGTTGTCAAAATGAAAAAAAGATACTCCTAATCTCAAGACACAGAGTACGTGCTAAAACATGAAAATCCGATCTCAAGACACAGAGTACGTGGAAACGGATCTGTCCCGGAAGGGATCCGTAGGATAGGACCGGACATTTTAACTTTGCAGAAATTAGGACATTTTAATCTTGCTATTACAAAATGAAGATTAAATACCTGATTTTTTTGAAGAAATATGGTAAGATGGTCAGGTTTTACTTAAAAGGTATTAAAATATAGCTGAGATTTAAAAAATTAACAATTAAACTAAAGGCTCGGAGATACAACTTTTCCAGGAGGGAAAATGGATTACAGGATTAAAAAACATGCA
>JAZDLB010000038.1:0-4518 GCA_043802565.1 Candidatus Zixiibacteriota bacterium
CCGAATTGTGATTATGCTAAAAAATCGCTTTTATTTCTTGGTTTGTCTGAGGATTCCCTCAAGGTGAATTTAGCTGAAAAAGAGTATCTATTAGCAGAAAGCCTCCTCTTTAAGGGAGGAAAAGTTGATTCTGCCATAGCCCTCTTCAAAAAAATTGTAAAAGATTATCCTCAATCCCAATATGCCTCTAAATCTGAGTTTGCGCTTGCCTGGATTTTAGAGAGCTACAATAATCCCGGGGACAGCAGTGTGGCTTTAGCTTATAAAGGTTTAATTGATAAATATCCGGAAACAGAGTATGCTGATTTTGCCAGAAAGAAATTGGGACAGAAAGTAGCTAAGACACCTGCTCCCGCACCTCAACCACAGACTCAAACCACAACCCCTGCAGATACTTCAGATACAACTAAAGCTCCAAAACCCCCGGAAATACCCAGGGCACCTCAGCCAGTGACTAAAGGAACATTTATCTACCCTGAGTCCCAAATAGAGAGCGGGATAAAAGGCAAAGTGGTTTTGAAGATAATAATTGATTACACCGGTAAAGTAACTGAAGCAGTGATTTTAAATTCCTTGAACAATGCGGAGATCGATGAGGCGGCTAAAAATGCGGCACTGAATACGACCTTCAACCAACAGTTAATTGACCCATTGGATTTGGGGAAATGGTTTTTATATGAGATAGATGTCAATCCACCTCCTCAAAGTCAAAAGCCAGATTAAATGATTACCTTTTTGACTGAAAAATGGAGCATAAGGGGAAAGGATGAGCTACAAAGAAGAAGGCTCAATTTTTTCAATTGAGAGTTTAAACGAGAAGGTGTTCAGATTAAAGATTTTTTCACCGAATATCGCACAGAAAGCTTTGCCTGGTAACTTCTGCCATCTGAGAGTAAACCAGACCTATTTTCCTCTTCTGAGAAGGGCTTTCAGTCTTCATCAGGTAGAAAAAGATAAGAATAGTTTTGAGCTTCTGATCAAGGTGGTTGGACCCGGCACAGAGATTTTAGCCAGGAAAAATCCGGGAGAGAAAATTGACCTTTTGGCTCCTCTGGGGAACTCCTTTACTTTTCCTGATAAAGGAGAATATGCAGTTCTTTTAGCTGGAGGAATGGGGATAGCTCCTTTATTTTACCTTATAGATTTTCTTTTAAAGAAAAAATATGGCCCAGAAAAGATCACCCTTTTCTTCGGTGTTAAAAAAAAGGTGGAACTAATTTTGATGGAGGAACTTGTCTCATCCGGGATTAAACTTCATATTTCCACAGAGGACGGTAGTGCTGGATACAAAGGGTTGATAACTTCACTTTTCTATCAGGAACTAAAAGAAAAAAGGATAAATTTAAAAAATACAAAGTTTTATGCCTGTGGGCCAAATCCGATGCTTAAGGAGGTCTCTTCTATTTCCAGAAAATTAAATATTAACTGCCAGGTCTCTTTAGAAAACCATATGCCCTGCGGTATAGGTGCTTGCTTAGGATGTGTGGTGAATACAGTTAAAGGATATAAGAGGGTTTGTAAAGATGGACCGGTATTTGATGCCAGGGAGGTGATCTTAGATTGAACCCGGACCTTTCAGTTAGAATAGGTAACGTAAAATTCTCCAGTCCAGTCTTAGTTGCTTCTGGAACTTTTGGGTATGGTGAAGAGTATGGTTCCATTTTCGATTTGAATAAATTAGGCGGGATAATCACCAAGTCGATCACCTTAAATTCCAGAGAAGGTCATCCTCCACCCAGAACCTGCGAGACCTCTGCTGGAATGCTTAATTGTATCGGATTGGCCAATGTTGGAGTTGAAAGATTTATCAAAGAGAAACTACCCTTTTTAAGAACCCTTAAGACAAAAGTAATTGTAAATGTGGCTGGTAGCTCAGTAGAAGAATATGTAGAGGTAGTGAAAAGATTAGAAGGTAAAAAAGTGATCGACCTTTTAGAGATAAATATCTCCTGCCCGAATGTTAAAGAAGGTGGGATTGTGTTCGGCTCCAATCCTGAATCTGCTTACCGGTGCATTAAAGCTGTAAAAGAGAACACCTCTTTTCCGATTATAGCTAAGCTTTCCCCAAATGTTAGCGATATCGTGAAGATTGCCTTAGCAGTAAAGGAGGCTGGTGCAGATGCAGTCTCTTTAATCAATACCCTGGTGGGTATGGCCATAGATTTAGAGACTAAAAAACCGAGGCTTACAAATATAACTGGAGGTCTTTCCGGTCCAGCGATTAAGCCAGTGGCTTTAGCTATGGTCTGGAAAGTAGCTCAAAAGGTGAAAATCCCAATTATAGGGATAGGCGGGATTATGAATTACCGGGATGCCTTAGAATTTATCTTAGCTGGTGCCTCTATGATACAAATAGGCACTGGAAATTTCGTTGATCCGGAATGTTCAATAGAGATTGTGGAAGGTTTAAAAAGATATTGTCAGGAGAATAGAATAAAAAGGATTGGAGATTTAGTGGGGAAGTTAAAAACATAAGGTGGAGTTACCACACCTGTGTTAACGAATAGACTGTCATTCTGAGGGAGTCCGCCTGTGGCGAGACTCAGAATGACAATCATCTAGGCCGTAATTACTATAAACAGAGAAAGAAAGGACCTAAATGAAATTCATCGAAAAACTAAAAAATGTGTCTCACAAAAATAACTCTCTTCTCTGCATTGGCTTGGATACTGAATTAGAGAAAATCCCTAAGTTTTTACTTGGAGAAAAAGACCCGATTTTTGCTTTTAATCAAGCAATCATAGATTCAACCTCGGATCTGGTCTGTGCTTATAAGCCGAATCTTGCCTTTTATGAGGCTTACGGGATAAAAGGGCTGGAGGCTTTGAAGAAAACCTGCGATTATATACCAAAAGATACTCCGATTATCTTAGATGCTAAAAGAGGAGATATCGGGAACACTTCCAAGATGTATGCTAAAGCCATCTTTGATGAATTTAAAGCGGATGGGGTAACATTGAATCCTTATCTGGGTGAAGATAGCCTGTCCCCTTTTTTAGAATATGAGGATAAATGCTCATTTATTTTATGTTTAACCTCCAATGCCGGAGCTAAAGATTTTCAACTTCAGAATATAGAGGGGAAGCCATTATACAAGATTGTAGCTGAAAAAGTAAAAAGCTGGAATAAAAAAATGAATTGCGGTTTAGTAGTAGGTGCAACTTATCCTGAGCAATTGAAGGAGATCAGAGAAATTGCTGAAGAACTACCCATCTTAATTCCGGGAGTTGGAGCTCAAAAAGGGGATGCGGAAAAAACGGTTAAGTATGGAACTAATAAGAATGGAGAGTTAGCCATAATCAATTCCTCCAGAGGGGTCATCTATGCTTCATCTGAAAAAGATTTTGCTCAATCTGCCAGAGTTGAGGCGAAAAAATTAAGAGATCTATTTAATACATATAGAAAAAAGGTCTAAAATTTCGGATCCGTAGGAGTTAAAATATGAAATTGGTTACCTCTGAACAGATGAGGAAAATTGACAAAATAACTATCGAAGAAATAGGTATATCCGGCTTAGAGCTTATGGAAAAAGCAGGCCTGGGTTCAGCTTTGGTAGCAAAAAATAATTGGGATGGGGAAGTTGAGAATAAAAAAGTTGTTATCTTTTGCGGAAAGGGGAATAATGGTGGAGATGGATTTGTGGTGGGAAGGTATTTATCCTCCTGGGGTGCAGATGTAGAATTCTACCTTTTAGGAAAAAAAGATGAAGTTAAAGGCGATGCCCTGGTTAATCTTAAAAAGGCAATTGATTTAAACTTGCCTTTAAAAGAGGTTGTGAAAGAAAAGGAGTTTCCCTCTGAGCTCAAAGCTGATCTGATAGTTGATGCGATCTTCGGAACAGGTTTTAAAGGTAAAGCAACTGGATTGGAAGAAAAAACGATCCAGCTAATTAATTCAAGCAGAATAAAAGTTTTATCCATAGATATCCCCTCCGGTTTAGATGCAGATACTGGTTTAGTCGAAGGGGTATGTGTCAAAGCAGACTCCACCCCAACTATGGGATTACCAAAGATCGGTCAGTTTTTCTTTCCGGGCAAAAGTTATTGTAGAAAAGTTGAAGTCGTAGATATAGGTGTTCCTCAAAACGTTATAGATGAGCAGAAACTGAATCTGAATTTAATAACTCAAGAGATGGTAAAAAGTTTTCTGCTAATTCGTCCGGGCGATGCTCATAAGGGGAACTGTGGTAAGGTTTTTCTTTTAGCCGGATCAACTGGAATGACCGGTGCGGCAACTTTAGCCTCTTTATCCTGTTTAAGAGCCGGGGCCGGTATGGCCATCTTGGGGATTCCAAAAAGCTTGAACGAGATTATGGAAATAAAAGTAACTGAGGTTATGACCAAACCTTTGCCAGATGTGAGAAAAAAAGGTGCTTTAGCCCTACGGGGTCTGGGTGAGATTATGATGGCTCTAAAATGGGTGGATTGTGTGGCTTTAGGTCCAGGCCTGGGTCAACATTTTGAGACTATTGAATTAATTAGAAGATTGGTCACCAGAATCGAACTACCTATGGTTATA
>JAZDLB010000039.1:0-17175 GCA_043802565.1 Candidatus Zixiibacteriota bacterium
GTAATGCTCTTCTGCAAAGTTACCGCCTGGGTCTTCAGTTTAAAACTGACTTCTGTGGTCTGGTCCACAACTACTTTGACTTTTTCAACTTTTATGGAAGTATAACCAATCATTGAAGCGACTACCGTATAGGTTCCCGGAGAGATGTTAATAACGTAATAAGAACCATCTGGACCGGCTTTATTACCCATACTTGTCCCTTCGATTAATACTGTAGCTCCGAACAATGGTTCGCCAGTAGCATCCTCTATCACCTTGCCAGCGATCTTACCAGTTATTCCGGCATAAACCGAGGTAGAAAATAACAGGGATAAGACCAGAGAAAAGACAGATAAAAATACCTTAAACCCATTAAAAACTTTCATCTCTTTCCTCCTTTAAAGTTAAGGTTCTCATTTTTTCTATATTTCTTAAATCAATCCATAATCTAAAATTTCATATTATAAAAAGTTATTAAAATTGTCAAGGTTTTTTTTTGAACATTTAATAAATAAATTATTTCCCCTTTCATAATTCATAATAAAGGGTTAAACTATATCTTTTTAAATTTTTCCTCTCTTTCATTTTTCACCCCTGCTTACCTTTTTGGCAAGCAGGGGTCCTAGGAGGTTTTAATATGAAAGAAGGAGGAAATACCACATAATTATATATACAAAAAATATGCCTATGTTTTAGATTTCAGGCTCTGAACCCATCATTTTTAAGCTCTTATTTAACAACAACTTAAATCAACCAAGTCCGAGAAATTCTTGTCCTGTTTTTTAATTTAAGTATTTGTTTCGCAAAAGGTGAAGATAAATCTTTTGACAACGCTGATTAAGAATATTTAACTTACTGTTATATAGAGACTTAACTAAACGCAGAATATTACGCTATTTTAGATTTAAATTGCGCTAAATTTCAAAATTTTAAGTTCCACTCATCCTTGGAATATTTCTCTTCTATAAATCTTTGAGTATTTTTGAGTTCATCCGGGGCTAATAAACTTTCATCAAAATCTTTTTGAAAAAAACTACCAAACCCTTGTTTTAATGATCGAATGATTTCGAAATACGAAACCTCTTCACCTCTTATCTCTCCGAGGCTGGTAGAGTTCTCCTCTATATATATTTTCTTAAAGGAATTATCCTTAGGCAGAAAATAAGTTAATTTCAAATCTCCTTTCCTCAATAAAATTGAGCCGTGTTGAAGAAAGAAATCACCAAACCTTCTCTGGGCACTCCCTATAAGCTTTTTACCCTGAAAGCCGATCTCGTATCTGGAAAAACTGGAAAAACAGGGCAGGTCGAAAAATTTTTTTTCAGATAATTTATCTCCCTTTACAGCGAATGAGTTTTTTATATTTCTCTTTTCCCTTGAAGGTTTAACCCATTGAGCTTCAATCCCTAAAATCTTTAGAGATAATAAAATGGCTCCAGAAATCTTCTGATATGTCTCTGTAACATTTTGACCTAACCCTGGAAAAGCTTTTGCGGAACCGCAAAAGCTATAGGTCAGCTCTTCATTATGTAGAACTGCTCTTCCACCAGTTATTCTCCGGACAAGTTTAATCCCCGATTTATTACATTTATCTAAATCCACAGTCTTTTCTACTTCCTGAAAATAGCCAATCGAAATAGTAGCTGGATTCCATTGATAAAGACGTAAAACTGGTAGACACCCTTTCTGAACTGAGTGCAAAAGGACTTCATCCACCGCCATATTGAAATAAGGATCATTTTTGCCAGTATCAATAAATCTCCAAGTCTGTTCCTTCATAATAATTAAATTGAAGGGGTAATCCATAAATTGCCCCTACAATGTTTTTATAAAAATCATTATGGCAGACACGCAAGCCTGTCCTTACAAAATCTTTCGTCTTTCGATATTCGACATCGGACATTCTTTTTTCTTTTTTCTATTTCCGAGCGGCGATCTCCTTAATCAAGTTCAATGCGATTATATTCCTCTGGATCTCATTCGTCCCTTCATAAATCTGAGTGATTTTGGCATCCCGCATCATCTTTTCTACTGGATAATTTCTAAGATACCCATATCCTCCGAAGATCTGTAAAGCCATACTGGTCAATTTAACTGCTAAATCTGAGGAAAAAACTTTAGCCATAGAAGACACTTTCGAAACCCTCTCTGCTCCAGAGTCAATAAGTCTTGCAACCGAATAGATTAAAGCTCTTGCCGCCTCTATCTGAGTAGCCATATCTGCCAACTTAAATTGGACATCTTGAAAAGAGGAGATGCTTTTGCCAAACTGTTCCCTTTTTTTAGAATAAATTAAAGCTTCATCTAAGGCACCCTGAGCAATCCCCAGAGCTTGAGCTGCCACTCCAGGTCTGGTCTTATCAAAAGTTTTCATCGCCACAATAAACCCATACCCCTCTCTACTTAAAAGATTTTCCTCTGGAACAAAGCAATCATTGAAAACCAACTCCCTTGTAGCTGAGGCTCTTATCCCCATCTTCTTCTCTTTTTTCCCAAAGGAAAAACCTTTAAACCCTTTTTCTATTATAAAAGCGCTGGCACCCCTGGCACCTTTTGTTTTATCAGTAACTGCAATTATGGTATAAATCTCAGCCTCTCCTCCATTGGTAATCCATTGCTTGGTTCCGTTCAGGATATAACCACCTTCTATAGGTTTTGCCTGAGTTTGAATAGCTGAAACATCGCTTCCGGCATTAGCTTCGGTCAAACCGAAAGCAGCTAACTTCTCCCCTTTAGCTATACTGGGCAAATATTTTATCTTCTGCTCTGCATTTCCAAAAAGCAAGATAGGATAGGAACCTAAAGCTGTTCCAGCATAGGCTAAGGCAGTTCCACCACATATCCTCGATAGCTCTTCAGTAACAATACAAAGCTCAGTAACCCCTTTTCCATCCCCTCCATATTCCTTCGGAATATAAACCTTAAAAAGTCCGGCTGAAGAGAGTTCTTTAACAGTTTCCCAGGGGAATTCTTCAGTTTCATCATAGTATTCCCTTTTAGGCAGAATTTTTCCTAAAGCAATTTTTCTAACTATGCTTTTCAGTTCCTCCTGTTCTTTACTAAACCAGAGCTTCATAGCTAATTCAAATTCTTTTCGATTTCCTCTAAAGCCATCTTGGCCGCATTCTGCTCAGCCTCTTTTTTACTTGCACCCTTCCCTATTCCCAGACGTTTTTCTTTTGAATAAACCCCGATGGTAAACATTTTTTGATGATCAGGTCCACTTTCCTCCAAGACTTCATATTTTGGAATACCTTCCCCTTCAGCTTGCAGATATTCTAAAAGTTCACCCTTATAATTCTGAAAAGACTTATCCAGTGTCGTCTCTTTTAAGTTTCTCAAGATCTGCACTTGAATAAACTTTTCAGCTGCTTCCAGTCCACCATCTAAGAAAATTGCACCTAAAAGTGCTTCATAGGAATCAGAAAGGATAGAAGTTCTTAACCTGCCACCAGATTTTTCCTCCTCCGGACTTAAAAAGAGATGTTTCCCTAAAGAGATAAGCTTGGCTTTTCGAGCAAGATTAGCTTCACTCACTAAGGTAGCTTTGAGTTTGGTTAGTTCCCCTTCATCTTTATCAGGAAAATTCTCAAATAAAAAACGACTGACTGAAAGTCCTAAGACCGCATCACCTAAAAATTCAAGTCTTTCATAAGAAGCCTCCCTCTGCTTACCTTGTTCTTTTAAGGAGGAGCGATGAGTCAGGGATTCAACCAAAAGATCTTTATTTTTAAACTTATACCCTAACCTTAATTCCAGGCTCTCTACCGCTTGATTTTTTGGTCTGGAAAGTAAGTATTTAATGAATCTGCCAAGTCCAAATTTCATAAGACCATAGAAGTATGAAGAGTTCTAATCTTTGAATCTTTTTACAATCAAGGTGATGTTGTGCCCTCCAAAGCCAAAGGAGTTACTTAAAGCTACCCTTATCCATGCTTCTCGGGACTGATTTGCTACATAATCTAAGTCACACTCAGGATCAGGAACCTCTTGGTTTATGGTGGGATGTAAAACCCCCTTTTCCATCGATTTTAAAACCGCGATCAACTCAACTGCACCTGCAGCCCCTAAGAGATGACCAATCATCGATTTGGTTGAATTAACGGGAATTTTATAAGCCCTTTCTCCGAAAACATTTTTTATGGCCTGAGTCTCGCTAATATCTCCTAAATCAGTTGAAGTCCCATGGCTATTTATATAATCTACATTTTCCGGCTTAAGTTTAGCATCTTGAAGGGCAAGTTTCATTGATCGGGCTGCCCCCTCTCCACCTGGAGCTGGAGCAGTGATATGATAAGCATCCGAACTCATTCCTACCCCAATCATCTCCGCATAGATTTTAGCACCCCTTCTTTGTGCGTGTTCTAAACTCTCTAAGACAATCATCCCGGAACCTTCACCTATCACAAAACCATCCCTTAATTTGTCAAAAGGCCTTGAGGCTTTTTCTGGCTCTTCATTCCTGGTGGAAAGGGCTCGGGCAGAACAAAAACCTGCTAAGGAAAGAGGAGTTATTGAAGCTTCGCTACCTCCAGCTATCATAACCTCTGCATCCCCTCTCTGAATAATCTTAAAAGCATCTCCAATCGCATTTGCACCAGAAGCACAGGCAGAGACTGTAGCATAATTTGGTCCTTTAAGATTATACCTGATAGAAACCAAACCAGCAGACATATCGATAATCATCATCGGGACGAAGAATGGGCTAACTCTTCCTGGCCCATCCTTCAAGTAAATCGAATGCTGTTTCTCTAAGGTTTCGATTCCTCCAATTCCACTCCCGATAATCGTACCGGCTTTTTCCGGGTCATAAGAATTAGAATCCAGTTTAGCATCCTGCATAACTTGAAAAGCGGTAGCTAAAGAATATTGTTCACTTAAATCCATCCTGCGGGCTTCTTTCTTATCTATATAATTCAAGGGGTCAAACCCCTTAACCTCAGCCGCAATCTGGGTAGTGAAATCGGAAACATCAAATCTGGTGATCTTTCCAGCTCCAGATTTCCCGCTGATCAAAGCTTCCCACAACTCCTCTACCGTGTTCCCCACCGGAGAGACTACCCCTAACCCGGTGATAACAACTCTCTTCTTCATTTAACTCCACTGAATTTGTTAATCTTTCTCATACTTAGAAAGATTTTTTAGAATTCTACGCCTCCTTAGCACTATTTGCCCTTACATATTCGATAGTCTGTCCAACTGTGGAAATTTTTTCTGCTTCCTCATCCGGTATTTCCAGATTAAACTCCTCCTCTAAAGCCATAACTAACTCTACCGTGTCCAGAGAATCTGCACCTAAGTCATTTACAAAAGAAGCCTCTGGAGTAACCTGAGCCGGATCTACCCCCAACTGCTCCACAATGATCTCTTTTACTTTTTCTTCAATTGATGCCATCTTTTCACCTCCTCCTTTTTTATCCGCGTCTCACGGATTGTTTTTTATCTATTTATCTCTTTTTCTCTTTATTCCTTGAACCCTTAAACTTTGAACCTTTAAACCATTTTTTACATTAACAGTCCCCCATCTACTTGAATCACCTGTCCGGTAATATAGCTGGCTTCATCTGAGACCAAAAAAGCAACCAGATTAGCCACATCTTCCGGCAATCCTTCTCTTTTCAGAGGGATCAACGAAAGAAAAGCCTTTTTAGCTTCTTCTGAAATTTTTTCAGTCATCTCGGTCTTGATGTATCCCGGAGCAACCGCATTTACAGTTATACCTCTGGAGGCTAACTCTTTAGCTAAAGATTTTGTCAAACCTATGATCCCAGCTTTAGAGGCTGAATAGTTTACCTGTCCAATATTCCCCATTATACCCACATCTGAGCTTATATTTACGATCCTCCCAGATTTCTGTTTCAACATAATCTTGGAGACTGCCTTACATACATTAAATGTCCCTTTTAGATTCACCGCCATAACCTTATCCCAATCCTCCTCGCTCATCCGGATCAAAAGACCATCTCTGGTAATCCCGGCATTATTCACTAAAATATCGAACTGGGGAAATTTTTCAAGAACTTCTTTTAAGCTCTCCTCCACGGAGGTATAAGCAGATACATCTACCTTTTGAGCCAGGACTTTTATATTCTTTTCTTTTTCCAATCCGGAAGCTACCATCTCAGCTAATTCAATATTTATATCCCAGAGAACTAAATTTACTCCTGAAGTAGCTAATTTCTCAGAAATTGCTTTTCCTATTCCCTGAGCCGCACCGGTAATTAGAGCTACTTTCCCTTTTAATTCCATCTTCAAACCTTCACTGCTTTATAATCTTCTATGAACTTTTCAAGTTCAGAAAGTTTATCTATCCCGTATAAATTAACCTCTTTAAAGGATCTTTTCAGCAGCCCTTGCAAAACTTTTCCAGGTCCTATCTCCACAAAATCTCTTATCCCTTGTTCGTAAAGATATTCCATCGACTGATGCCAGAGAACCGGACTGGTTATCTGGTTCACTAAAAGATCTTTTATCTCCATAGGATCATTCACCGGTCTGGCAGTCACATTTGCAACCAATCGCACCTTCCCCTGATTTATCTTTACCTTATTCAGAACCTCAGCCATTCCATCTTTAGCTGAGCTCATCAAAGGAGAATGATAAGCTCCCCCGACTGCAAGCATCATCACCCTTTTAGCTCCAGCCTCCTTAGCCAACTCCGCTCCCTTTTCCACTCCCTTAAGATCTCCGGTTATAGCTACCTGGTCTGAGGAATTGAAATTAGCTGGCTGGATTATACCAAACTCTGAGGCTCGTTTACAGATCTCCAAAATTTTATCTCTGGATAAACCAAGGATTGCAGCCATAGTCCCTTTTTCCTTATCACCGGCTTTCTGCATCAAACTGCTCCGATTCTTCACCGCCAAAAGCCCATCCTCAAATAAGAAAATCCCAGCGCTAACCGCCGCTGAATACTCACCTAAACTGTGTCCAGCCACGAAAGAAGGTTTGATCCCTTCCTTTTCTAAAAAATGATAAAGTGAAAGGCTGTGCACAAAGATAGCCGGCTGAGTATATTTAGTCTGAACTAACACTTCCTCTGGTCCTTCGAAACAGACTCTGGCTAAATCGTATTCTAAGATTTTTGAAGCTTTATCGTAAAGCTCTTTTACCTGTGGAGAAGATTCATATAAATCCTTAGCCATCCCCACATATTGAGACCCCTGACCTGGAAAAAGAAACGCAAATTTTTTATTTGTCATTTTCGCTATTCGTCTTTTGGTTTTTGCTATTTGCTTTTTTCTTTATTATTAACCTATAATCTTTTTCTTCTTTTCACCCTTGAACTCTTGAACCCTTAAACCTTTGAACCTTTTTTTATTTACCATTTGATCAACGCTGAACCCCAGGTAAATCCCCCACCAAAGGTTACCAAAAGAGTAATATTCCCTGGTTTTATCAAGCCAGATCTTCTAGCTTCATCTAAGGCAATAGGAATAGAAGCAGATGAAGTATTCCCATATTTATCTATATTCACGAAAACCTTTTCCATGGGCATTTTAAGCCTTTTAGCGGTTGCCTCAATTATCCTGATATTAGCTTGATGCGGAATCAAAAGATCAACCTGGTCCGATAAGACTCCCGCCTCATTCAGGACCCGCATAGCCGCATCCTCCATCGACCTGACCGCTGATTTAAACACCTCACTTCCTGCCATCTTGATATATTGGTCCCCTCTATCGATATTTTCTTTAGTCAAAGGGGTCCTGGTGCCACCAACCGGAATATGTAACAGATTAGCTAAGGAGCCATCTCCTGATATATAGGTGGCTAAAAGCCCCTTATCCTTTTCATCGGAACTCTGAACAATAGCCGCACCAGCTCCATCTCCGAAAAGGACACAGGTATTCCTGTCAGTCCAGTTTGTTATCCTTGTTAAAATTTCTACTCCGATAACCAAAATCGTTTTATATTTTCCAGAATTGATAAAAGCCTGCGCAATCGAAAGCCCATAGATAAATCCACTGCAGGCCGCAACTATATCCATAACTGCAGCATTTTTTGCTTTCAATTTATCTTGAATGATACAGGCAGTTGAAGGCAAAAGGAAATCCGGAGTAACGGTTCCAATAATGATTAAATCGATCTCCTCTGATTTTACCTTAGCCTCTTCCATTGCTCGCCTTGACGCTTGTAAAGATAAATCAGAGGCGGCCGTATCTTTATCTGCAATCCTCCTTTCTTTAATCCCGGTGCGGGTAGTTATCCATTCATCTGAGGTCTCCACTATCTTCTCTAAATCTGCATTTGTTAAAATCCTTTCGGGGACAGAAGAACCTGTTCCAGTAATAACTGCATTATATTTATTTTGTCCTATAAATTTTTTTTCTAACATCTTTATCCCTTGATTAAATTATTATTAGAAAGTTTCTCCTGAATTAGTTCGTTTACTTTCTCCTTAACCATATCTATGCCAACCTTTATGGCATTCTTGATCGCTTTGGGAGAAGACTTGCCATGACAGATAATACACACACCGTTCAATCCTAAAAGAGGAGCCCCACCATACTCGGCATAATCTAAAACCTTTCTTAAATCCCGGAGGGAGATTTTCAAAAGAAAAGCACCCAACCTGAAAAGCAAACTCTGTTTAACCCTTTTATGAACCAGAGAGGTTAAAAATCCGTCAAAACTTTCTGTGAGTTTCAAAACTATATTACCCACAAATCCATCTGTTACCACCACATCACAAGTTCCCTTCAACAGATCGGTTCCCTCTACATTCCCCACGAAATTAACCGGACCCTTCTCCAGAAGCTTGTAGGCTTCAAATACTAACTCATTCCCTTTGGTGCTTTCCTCGCCAATAGAGAGAAGCCCAACCTTAGGCGATTCCTTTCTTAGAATATGGGATGCATAAATACCCCCCATTATTCCAAACTGATAAAGATTTATAGCTTTACATTCAGCATTAGCCCCAACATCCAAAATGATCGCCACTCCTTTCTCCGTTGGCAAACAGCTAGCAATAGCTGGCCGGCTAACCCCTTCTAATCGACCTAAGGTCAAAAGGGAGGTAGCCATCACCGCACCAGTATTCCCGCTGGAGATAAAAGCATCCACCTTTTTCTCTTTCTGTAATCTAGTTCCCACGGCAAGAGATGAATTTTTCTTCTTAATCGTATCAGTGGGATGTTCTTCCATCCCTATATATTCTGTAGCTTTTTCTATAGTGAAAAAAGAGTTTTGTAAATTCAGCCGGAAAAGTTCCTTTGAAATCTTATCCTCTTCTCCGATCAAAGTGATCTGAAAATCTTCCCTGTTTTTCTTTCCTCTGGGTCCAAATTCGGAAAAGGCTAAATAGGCACCTTCGACTATAGACTGAGGTGCATAATCGCCACCCATAGCATCTAAGGCAATCCGGATCAAAATTTACTCCTCCCTGCTAAAGACAAGTCCTTATGCAATATTTAAGACTGAAAAACTTAAAAAGGCCTATGTCTCCTCAATGGTTATGATCTCTTTCCCATCGTAATACCCACAATGAGGGCAGATATGATGAGGGAGTTTAGGCTGATGACAATGAGAGCATCTGGTAACATTCGGGGTATCAAGTTTCCAGTGGGTTCTTCTCTTGGCTCCCCTGGCTTTGGAATGTCTTCTTTTAGGAAGTGGCATTTTTCCTCCTCAATTATCCTTTATCTACTTTTCTTCTTTCTTCTCACGTCTTACGTTTTACTTCTTACTCTTTTCCCTATTCTTTTCCCCCAATTTCAGATCCTTCAGCTTCTCCCAGCGGGGATCGATTAGATCCTTTTTACACTTACAGTTCGATAGATTCAAATCGATACCACAAACCGGACAAAGCCCTTTACAATCCTCAGAGCATAACGGTTTTAAAGGTAAAGAGAGGACTAAGCTCTCCCTTACTAAATCATCTAATCTGAAAATACTTCCGGGCTGAATCTGGTTTTCTCTGTCTTCCGATTCCAGTATCAGTTGATCTTTTTCTTCCTTAAGGAGGAATCCTATTTCGGATTTAAGATTTTGAGTAAATTTTTTTAAACAACGGGAACATTCTATATTAATTTTAGTCTCGATTTCACCTTTCCCTATATAATTTTTTCCGGATTTCAATAATTTCAAATTTAATTTCACCGGGTATAAAAACTCAACTCCTCCGGCTTCAAGCTTCAACCCACCTGAGGTGGATGGAGATTCTTCCAGCTCTAAATAGTTAACTTCATCCTTCAGCGATCTCAAATCAATCTTCATAGTTTGAATTAAATAAAAAATTTAACCCCGTTTGTCAAGTAAAATCTCCTCTGACAAACAAAACAAGAAGACCCAGGCATATGCCTGAGCCTGTGAAAATATATTACATCAACTATCTTCATTCTGTTGGAGTTTTAACTAAAAATTATTTTTTACATGGCGTAAGGTTTCAATCCCGCCAGAAACGGGATGAACCTCTACAATCTCTGATTAAAAATATAATAAATTTAAAGAAAAGCTTGACAACAAGATTTGAGTAGTTTAAATTTAAAATAGAAAATCAAATTTTTTTGAAAAAGAGGGCTATTATGCTTTTGAGAAACTCTCTCTCGTTCTTTCGCAACTGCTATTGTCGAAAGTTTATATTCAAATTCACATTTCTTCTTCTATTTATGATGACTCTAACTGTAATTGTCCAAAGCCAGTCCGAACAGATCCATTTCCAGTATGGATCCAACTGGACTGGAGAGGTCTGGCAAAACTACACCAGCAATAGATTGGTTAACTGCCTGGCTATAGAGGGCGATTATTTCTGGCAGGCCACCACAGGAGGGGTGGCAAAAAGAAATCTCAAAGATCCTTTAACCGATGTGGTTTTCTTTAACAAAGCCAACAGCGGTCTGGCAGATAATTACGTGTTTTTTATGACCATTGATAATTCAGGGAACAAATGGTTTGGGACTTTAGGTGATGGAGTGAGCAAATTCGATGGAACTAACTGGACCACCTATAATACCTCTAACAGTGGACTGGCTGGCGACCGTACCGTCTCCATAGCCATAGACAGCTCAGGGAACTGCTGGTTCGGGACTGAAGGATACGGGGTGAGCAAATTCGATGGGACCAACTGGACCACCTATAATACCTCCAACAGCGATCTGAGTGATAATGATGTCTGGTTCATCTATACGGATAGAGAGGGGAATATCTGGTTTGCCGCAGGTGACGATGGAGTGGATAAGTTCGATGGGACCAACTGGACCAATTATAACTACTCCAATAGCGGCTTAGTTTGTGATGCGGTTACCTCCATAGCTCAGGACAGTGCGGGAAACTTCTGGTTTGCCACCTTGTATGGTGTGAGCAAGTTCGATGGGACTAACTGGACAAATTACACTCAGGGAAATAGTGGCCTGGTTTATAATGAGGTTTTGACTTTAGCCATAGATAGCCAGGATGTCAAGTGGTTCGGCACCCACTGTGTCGGGATAAGCAGGTTTGATGACACAAGTTGGACCACCTACAAAACCTCAAATAGCGGTCTATCAAATAATTGCATCTGGTATATCACTGCCGATGGTCTGGGGAATACCTGGTTTGGCACCTTTGGGAGTGGGGTGGATAGATTTGATGGGGTAAACTGGTTAAATTGCAACAACTCCAACAGCGGACTTCCGGATAATGGCATCAGATCTATAGCCATTGAGAGTTCAGGGATTAAGTGGTTTGGGACAGATGAATTTGGCGCCTCAAAGTTCGATGGAACTAACTGGGAGACCTTTGACACCCTTAATAGCGGGCTGGCGAATAATTCTGTTTTTTCCATAGCTATAGATGATTCCAATAACAAATGGTTCGGAACCTTTGGTGGTGGGGTGAGTGTGTATGATGGAACTAACTGGACCACTTATAATACTTCAAATAGCGGTCTGATTTGTGACTGGTTAAGATGTATAACTATAGATAGAGAAGGAAATAAATGGTTTGGGACATCCCGAGGTGTGAGCAAGTTCAATGGAAACAACTGGACCAGCTACGATCGTTCAAACAGCGGTCTGGTAGATGATGATATTTCCTCTATAGCCCAGGACAGCTCAGGTCATATGTGGTTTGCGAGTGGAGCCTGGATCGGAGGTGTATATGAGTTTGATGGGACAAACTGGGTAACCTATAATACTTCCAACAGCGGGTTACCGCATAACTGGGTTAATGCTGTAGCGGTTGATGCTTCAAATAACAAGTGGTTTGGTACATACGGTGGAGTTGGTAAATTTGATGGGACTAACTGGACTACATATACCAAATCAAACAGCGGTATCGATTCTGGTAATGTTATGGACATTGAATTCGACCATTCTGAAAATGTATGGATTGCAACTAAACCAATTTGTTATTTTGAACCATTTGGTTTTACTTATTGTTTTGGCGGGGGTGTGAGTAAATTTGACGGGACAAACTGGACCATTTACAACACCTGGAATAGCGGTTTACCTGGAGATTATGTACATGCTATAGCCATAGATGGTTCTGGAACCAAGTGGTTTGCCACCTCTGGAGGTGTGGCTTCTCTTGGCCTGCCCACCTTCGTGCCTGAAGAAGAGCAACCAAATATCCCGCTTGTTTTTGAACTTTTCCAGAACTATCCCAATCCCTTTAATCCCTTCACCACCATACCCTTCACGGTTTATGGTTCACAGCTCATAGTTCATAGTCCCGTCTACACCTCCCTGAGGATTTATAATATTCGGGGACAATTAGTAAGAACATTGGTGGATGATGAAAGGTTGCCTGGATATTATCAAGTATTCTGGGATGGAAAAGACAATTCAGGCAGAGAAGTTTCAAGTGGAATATATTTTTATCAGTTGAAAACCAAGGATTACTCTGATACCAGAAAGATGATTTTGTTGGGATAGTTTTTAGTAGACGTGTAGGGGCGTAAGGCAATACGCACTTCTTTTAAATAGTAGGGGTTCATCCCTCCAAAAACGGGATGAACCCTTACACCTTCGATCAAAATACTAATCAGCAAATATCGAATAAAAGGTTCAATCCAGCAAGATACGATATAGATTTAAGGGTTAAAATTAATAGATTAAAGGTGAATGCACTTTCGGGATTATAAAGCGCGGACAAAATTCTTTTCTTTTGAGGGAGGCTCGATTGGAGTTTCTCCTTTTTTAGGTCTGAGCTTCAGAGCTCTATCGATAGCCCTCTTTAGATTTTCTCTTTTTATGGGCTTGGACAAAATCAATTCTACTCCTAAATCTTTTGCTTCCCTGGTCAATATCTGATCTCCCCACTCGCTAACCAGGATAACCGGTATTTTGGGATTTATCTCTTTAGCCTCCGATGCAAAATCCCAGCCGGTCATTCCAGATATGCCTAAGTCAGAAATTATCACATCATATTTCTCTACCTTCAATAAAGAGATTCCTTCGGTTCCACTGTTAGCCACTTTGACCTCATAACCTTCAGCTGAAAGCATATCCATTAAAACCCCTTGCAGGTCTTCATCTTCCTCAATTAGAAGTATGTTCACCTTTTCCACAGGCAACTCTATTTTAGCGGTTTCTTCCTCTTTTTCCTTTACTTTGGATACCGGCACTCTGATAATAAAGGTAGTCCCTTTACTTTCTTTGCTTTCAACTGTGATTTTTCCATTATGTTGAAGAATTATACTATGTGCTACTGTTAATCCCAGGCCGTTTCCTTTTTCAGGTTTGGAACTGAAGAAAGGGTCGAAAAGCTTCTTTTTGACCTCCTCATTCATCCCTATTCCGTTGTCTTTAAGCGAAAGATAAATATTTTGTTCCTCCTGCCAGGTGCGGAAAGAAATTACTCCCCCTTTGGGAAGGGCATCGATGGAGTTTAAGATCATATTTATTATAACTTCCCTTAAATCTGCTGGATTACCAAACACTGGAGGAAGTTGAGAAAGCTCCTGTTCTATTTTTATCCTTACTCCTTTCAATTTTGCCCACGCATTCCATTTAGGCTTGGTAAGTTCAATCGCCTCCTTGACCACCTGATTTAAATCTAAATTTCTAAATTCCTTTTCCGGAATCGGCACGCCAAATTGATTCAGGCGCTGGATTATGTCAGCCGCCTGGGTTGAGACCTTTATTATTGCCTCAGTATGTTTGGACAGATTTGGATCTCTGATCTGAACCGACAAGAGTTGAGCTCTCCCGATGATGATGGATAAGAAGTTATTGAAATCATGCATCAGGGCGCTGGTCAATTTCCCTACTGCCTTGAATTTCTCGGCCTGGATAAGCTGATTCATCCTTTCTTTCAGTTCCTGCTGAAGGGAAGCTTTCTCAATAGCAATGCTGACACTTTCAGCAAAGATGGATAAAAGCTGGAGGTCGTTCTCGTTAAATTTTCTCTGGCGGTTAATCAAATTTACATTCAACACCCCTTTAACCAGGCCATTTACTCTCAAGGGGGTACAGAGAGCTGAGGTGATGTTCCGGCTTCTTTCCACATAACCATCATACTGAGAGGGATTGACCTCATCTTGCAGAAGTAGCGGTTGATTATTTTTGATTACCCAGCCGGA
Organism: Candidatus Zixiibacteriota bacterium; assembly: GCA_043802565.1. Classification (GTDB taxonomy): domain Bacteria; phylum Zixibacteria; class MSB-5A5; order MSB-5A5; family RBG-16-43-9; genus CAZMZF01. Next base: position 14,480 of record JAZDLB010000039.1, read on the forward strand.
AACGCTCTGACCTAATTCTAACTCCTGACCTTTAATCTTTTCACTATCCAATCCATAAGCGGCAACACATTCTAATTTGTCTATATTCGGATTGTAAAACATCAAAGAGGATTGATCTGCGTGCAGGCAGTAGATTATATCCTTGGTCATGGTATCTAAAATAGAAGGCAGGTCCATTTTGCTATTAACCAGACTGCTAACCTCAAATAAATCTTTTATCTCTTGAAAATGTCTTTCTAAAGCACTGGTGGAGGCTCTTTCCTCGATCAGTTTAACCCGCAATTTCTTTAAAGAGATCTCCTGGGTGATAATATGGGCTAAGAATAAAAGGGAAAGTCCTAAGAAACCTATGAAAAGGAGATTGAAGGAGTAACCTCCAAGCTCTTCTTCATACAATCTTCTGATATCAGAGTAGAAAACTAAAGAGGTGATGAAAACAACAAAAAGAAGGAAAACCAGAGACATTAAAATCCATAGATACCGGTCTTTCTTCTCTAAATCCTTTATTTTATCTTCAAACTGATCCATATTTCCCTGAACTATTTAATCGGCAATTCAGAGAATTAATTTATCAGAAGGATTAAAAGACTCAAAAAATATTTTCTTGAGCGCCAGCGAAATAGGGGTCAAAATTTTTAACGCTTACTCAAAATTGGTAGCGTCAGGATTGATTCCGGACTTTTTTATAATCGGACAAAAAGCCTAACTTACAGAAACTTTACCTTTTTCCTCTTTAAAAAGGAGGGTTTGTGAGGGTACTTCCTGAATTTCCCTTACATCTAATCTCGTATTTCTAATTTTATCCCACCAAATATCTTCCTTCCCGGATTAGGGTAATCTAAATCCGAGATGGAGTTTCCGAACTGGGTTGGAGTTTTATCCTCAAAAAGGTTATTTATTTTCAAAAAAATGGTGAAATTTTTAATTACCTGATTAAAATTAAGGTCAAAGTTAGCAAAAGCTGGAAGCTTCTTGGTTAGATATTTTATCTCCGGATAAGATGAATAATCTGGATAGTAGCTCAGCTTTTTGCTACGATAATTGAAAGAAACTTGAGTGGAAAAGGAGGAGAAGATTTTAAGGTTCAGATTCAAATTGAAGATATTTTCAGGCAGAAAGCGAGCTTTTCTTTTCAGCTCCTCAAACCTCTTCTCTCCGGAAGAGAAATCATAATAGACCAGCTCTTTTTTTATCTCCTCTCCTTTATTATAGGAATAATTTAAGTCTATATTGAAACCTTCTGAGAATTTATAATCCAGTTCTAATTCTATCCCTTTAGAGTTAAAACGGTCTAAATTAAAAGGCTGCCATAATCCATTTTCACCCAGTGGCTGCCAGGAGATCAGATTTTTTACATTACGATAAAATAAGGATGCCTGAGAGGAGATTTTGTTACTGCTGAAAGAAAAACCGGCTTCAAAATTTTTCCCCTTTTCCGGCTTTAAATCTTTATTTCCTCTTCCATATCCTTCATCGGGCCAGTAAAGGTCATTGAAGGTAGGTGCTCGATAGGCTTTTCCATAATTGAATTTTAAGGAGAGATTATCCTTGAGATGATAGATAATGCCTAAATTTGGGGAGAAAGACTTTTCAAAATTACTGGGCAGATCGTATCTTGTTCCTAACTGGAAGGTGAACCTACCTATTTTCCAGTTGGAGTTTCCCCAGAGACCAAAAGCAACATTAGAGCTTGGACTCCAAGAGAAGATTGAATCTTTCTGTGAGGTAACGAAATATGAACTCTTTCGGGCTTCAAAACAATCTGCGGAGAAATCCAGACCGAAAAGGATTCGATTTACATCTTGAGCTAAAAAAGAATACTGCATAAATCCACCCAGGCTTTTGGTCAAATAAGAATAAGTTACTTCTGCTTCTCCCAAAGAATAATCCTCGTATTTTGTGGAGTAGTTCAACCTCCTTCGGTCAAAAAAGAGCCGGGTTAAAACCTCTTGTGATTTTTCATCAGAGCGAACATTGAAAGTCAAATCTAAGGAGAAATTTTTATCTTTCTGATGGTCGAAAAGAGAAAAGGCATTTGAGTTACCAAATTTCGGGATATTCAGAGGATCAGGAACAGGTCCGGGAAGACCTAAATCATCTTTCTGAGTTAAAAGATAGAGTTTAAGATCAGCCTTGGAGGATAAACGATAAAAAAGGTTAGAGTGAAAGAACAGGGCAGAATAATCTGAATTCTCTCTTTCCCCGTCACTATCCTTTTTTTCCAGACCAAAATTGAATCTGAGATTTTTTATCCCTGAGTTGAAATTGATAGAAGAAATGAAAGTGTTCTCTTCCCCGCCTTGAATAGAGAAGGATAAATTTCTCTTCAAAGGTAGAGCCGGGATTAAATTCACCACCCCCCCCAAGGCGTTAGCACCATATAAAGAGGAAAGTGGACCACGAACAATTTCAACTTTCTCCAGACTCTCTAATGATAGATCGCTTAAGTTGAAAATCCCATTCGCTACATAGTTCAATCTTCTCCCCTCTAACAAAAACAGTACTTGAGATGAGGAGGAACCCCTCAAGCTTAATGTTTGTGATTGTCCTAAGGAACCGGAGGAGTTGACCTCTCCAGCAGAGAAATTCTTTAAGACCTCACCTAAAGATAGGAGATTGAAGTTTTTCAACTTGGAAAAACTTAAAGAAGTAGAATGGGTCGGGATATTTTTGAGATATTCCGGATAGCGGGTAGC
>JAZDLB010000040.1:0-3751 GCA_043802565.1 Candidatus Zixiibacteriota bacterium
GAAATAATAGAAACCGGGAAATTGGAAATGTATGAAAAGCTGAAAAAATCCGAATTCGCTTCCTTGATTGCTCTTCTTGATGTGCCTGGAATGGGACCAAAACATGTAAGACTGGTTTACGATAAGCTAGGGATTAAAACGATTGATCAACTCGAAAAAGCCGCTCGCCGGGGAAAATTAAGAGACCTCCCTGGCTTGGGAGAAAAAACCGAGAAGAACATCTTAAAAGGGATAGAACAAGATAGAAGGCATAAGGAAAGATTCCCTCTGGGAGCCACATTGCCAAAGGCGGAGTCGATTGTTGTGCAAATGAAAAAAGTAAAAGAGGTAAAAGATATTTCTCTTGCAGGAAGTTTAAGGAGGATGAGGGAAACCATTGCGGATGTAGATATTCTGATTTCATCTTCAAAACCAAAAATAGTATCCGAGGCTTTTGTTAAATTACCAGAAGTACAAACAATTTTATCTCAAGGAGCAACCAAATCCAGCGTTGTAACTAAAGATGGTTTTCAGATGGATTTAAGAGTGGTAAAACCTGAATCATACGGTGCGGCGATGCACTATTTCACCGGCTCCAAAGCGCACAATATAAGAATTAGGTCTCTGGGAGTAGATCGAGGGTTGAAAATTAATGAATATGGTGTTTTCAAAGGTAAAAAAGTGTCGCCGGAAAAACTGAAGATGAGGTTTTCAGGTCTGTTGGTCTGCCTTTTATCCCCCCTGAGCTCAGAGAAGATTGGGGTGAAATCGAATCAGCTCAGAAAGGTAAACTTCCTCATCTGATTGAATTAAAAGACCTGAAAGGAGATCTGCATATCCATTCAAACTGGACTGATGGTAGAAGCACCATTGAAGAAATGGCTTTAGCTGCGCAAAAATTCGGTTATCATTATATAGCCTTATGTGACCACTCACCCACCATCGGCATTACCAATAGTCTTACTCCTGAAAGGATTCAGAAGCAGAAAGAGGAGATAGAGAAACTTAATCAGAAACTCAAAGGGTTTAAAATTCTGCGAGGAGCTGAGGTTGATATAAGGTCTAACGGCAAATTAGATTTTGAAGATGATATCTTGAAAGAGTTAGATATTGTACTCGGAGCAGTTCATACCAAATTCACTCAATCTAAAGAAGAGATGACCAGAAGAATCATCCAGGCAATAGAAAATCCCTATGTGCATATAATCGCCCATCCCACTGGTAGATTAATCGGCAAAAGAGACCCTTATGAAGTGGATATAGATAAAATCTTAGATGCTGCAAAATCCAATAGCAAGATAATGGAGCTGAATGCTTATCCAGACAGGCTGGACTTAAATGACCTGCACTGCAGAAAAGCCAAAGAGAATGGAGTTAAAATCGCCATCTCCACCGATTCCCACTGGACCGAACATTTAAACTGGATAAGATATGGAATAGCCACAGCCCGTAGAGGCTGGCTTGAGCCAGAGGATGTGATAAACACCCTGCCTCTGGAAAAGTTGAGGAAAGTTTTGAAATGATTATGGAGTGATTTCGTAGTGCGACCCTTTCAGGGTCGCAAAAATTGTAGGGACAGAACAATGTTCTGTCCTTTGTATATTATATTAGGATGAACTTCGCAGGGCTTGATAAATCAAGCCCCTACAGACCCAAAATGTAGGGGTTCGATTTATCGAACCCAAATCTTCTCCAGATATTTTGCGTAGGGGCGGGTTTCAAACCCGCCCCTACTTTTTTAATTTACTAAAATCAAAACAAGGCTTGACTTTCTGAGGAAAATAGATAAAATAGTGAAAAGACCCTTTTAAATAATTGGAGTAAGTGCAACATTCGATATGACACGAACAAGACAAGAGGTCCTAGAAGATATATCCAGAGATACTTTTAAACTTCTTATAGATAATCAAGGATGGATAGCACGAGATAAGCATAAAGATTAAGGTATTGATTTGGAAATGGAAATAGACAGACAGTAGGTCGGGCTGTTGAAAACTGCCCGACAAAACTGGATGAGTTACCCTCAAACCAGTTTGAGGGTGCCACCCAGTCGGAGGGTGGCACCCAGCGAGGCTGAAAGCCTCGCACTACGTTAAACTCTTAAACTTTTAAACCTTTAAACTGTTTTTAAATGACCGAACCAAAAACCTACCTGACCTTACAATCAATCGCTCTCCCCTTTTTAGCTTTAGCTGCCTTGACTGCTTTCTGTTATTTTGCCAGCCCCATACTCATACCGATAATTGTATCTATCTCCTTAGCTTATGTTTTAAGCCCCTTTATTTTCTTTTTGAAAAGGTTTAGAACCCCTCACTTTATTGCAGTTCTTTTAGTCCTCTTGATAAGCGTAGTAATCGTTGGATTTTTAAATTATCTAATGCTTGACCAGGCTATAAGCTTAATTCAACAATTACCAAACTACTGGAATCAAATCCTTTCTTTTCTTAACCAGATCAAACAGGGCTTAATCGATCGAGGGTTAATCCCACCTGGTCAGGGGATAGATTTTCAGAATCTTCAACTAAAAGATTTCTCCTTTGTCTCAAAATACTTAGCCCGTGGCTTAAGCTCCCTTTTCTCCATAATCTTTGGGTCAATTTTTGTCTTCTTTTTAACCCTTTTTATCCTGATCGATTACCCTAACCTGAAAATGAAAGTTATAAAAGCTTTCGGAAAAACAAATGAGGAATTAAGCGGAAAAATTCTGACTGAAATTAATGAACAGATCAAAGGTTTTGTCATAATAAAATTTTCAACCACCATAGTTTTATCTTTAATCTATTCTATTGGATTCATTCTCTTAGGATTAAATTATGCTTATATCCTTGGACCTTTAGCTGGTTTCTTGAATTTGGTCCCATACCTAGGTCCTTTTTTCGGTTTGATTTTCCCGGTAATGGTTGCAGTAGTGCAGTTCCAATCTTTTCTCCCTGTTCTCTGGGTATTCATCTTTTATGAAATAATTCAAATTTTAGAAAGTAATCTTGTCACCCCAAAACTCTTAGAGAACAAGACAGACCTGAACCCCTTAGCTATTTTGATCTCCTCTATGTTCTGGGCCTGGCTCTGGGGAGCGATTGGCATTATCCTGGCAGTTCCCATAACTGCAGCCATCAAAGTAGTCTGCGATCACGTGGAATCATTGAAACCCATAGGTATAATACTGGGAGGAAAAAAAGAAGAATGATTGTATGTGACCGTCGGGTCCCCTGACCCGACGGGAAAAACAGCTTTGGTATTATCTGTTGTTAGGAAGTAATTCCTGACACCACAGTGAAGCGACCCTGTCCTGCGGATCCGTTTAGGAAAAGGGTTGCACTACGAACTGAAGATATAGAAAGGAAGCCAGGATGAAAAAGAAACAAAGAAAAACAAAAGATTTTACCGTTAGAGTAAAGGTAATCAAGGTAGAGAAAAAGCCTTGTTCATTTGGACATAAGGCTGGAGATACCTGGATTTTAAAAGGAGGGAAAACCGTAGAAGGTATATGCGGTTCAGCTTTTGACGTTATATTTCCATACTGGAGAGTCTTGAGATTTGGAGGAGAATTCCCCTGGGAAAAAGACAAAGATAAAGTTCATATCTGTTGTCCGGACCCGGAGTCCTGCGTGGTTTTTGAGTTAACCAGATTAAGGAAAGTGAATAAACCTAATCGTAGGGCAAGGCTGTCAAGGTCTTGTCCGCCAGAGGCGGATTAGCCTTGCGAAAAAGAAGCAATCCTGTCCGAAATTGGATCCTTTGGAAAGGATTGCCCTACGAAAAAAAATGAAAC
>JAZDLB010000041.1:0-2208 GCA_043802565.1 Candidatus Zixiibacteriota bacterium
TTAGAAAGTAGGGTAGCTTGAAGAGAAAATGCAGATAAAGGCTCACTCCAAAGGCATTCAAAAACACCGGTGGTAAGGGAGCAAGAACTGGTTTCCCTTTTTTAGATATAAGGTAAGTAAGAAAGCCTGCCAGCAAGGTTAGAAGACTTCCACCCATAATGTCATAAATACCCAAGCCTCCGAATATATTTGCCAGTAAGCAGCCCAGGAAAAGACCGGGGATAGCGGAGGGGGTTAAGTAAGGCAAAATCGTTAAAGCCTCAGAAACCCTGACCTGAACCGGTCCATAACTTATAGGTGCCAGGAGAATGGTTATGATGGTATAAAGTGCTGCAATTGTTCCTGCCTGGGCGATGTATTTAGAAGAAAAAGACATTAAAGTAAAAGTTAAAACAATTTTTGAGTAAAGAAATGCTTTAAGGGGATGATTGTCAATAAAAAATGCGAACATAAAGAATAGTAGCCCCGCCTTGCCCTCAAGGCGGGATAATCAATTGCAATTTTTTTAGAGACTAAACCAGATGGTTGGCAATCTAAGTCTGACGATTTAAAAATCGTAGGGGCGACCCGGTGGGTCGCCCCTACAGCTCCAGAGACAATCTACCAGTAAAATACAATTGTCAACAAAAAAATCCTTGCCTTTTAGTCCTAATTGGGTTTATTATTAGTTTTTAAATATAGGCTTTGAGAGTTAAAAAGAGATGAAAATGAAGATATTGATCGTTGGTGGAGGGGGGAGAGAACATGCCATTGCTTGGAAGCTTTCACAATCTCCTTTAGTTAAAAAAATCTATGCTGCACCTGGAAATGCCGGTATAGCCAACTTAGGTGATTGCGTGGAAATCTCGTCTGAAGATATCACGGGCTTGGCAGATTTTGCACTGAGGAATTCAATTGACTTAACGGTGGTGGGACCAGAACTTCCTTTAACTCTGGGGATTGTGGATGAATTCGAGAAAAGGAATTTGAAGATTTTTGGACCCAGAAAAGAGGCTGCCTTAATTGAGGGAAGTAAAGGATTTGCCAAGGAGTTTATGAAGAAGTATCATATCCCCACAGCCAGCTTCAAAATCTTTGAGCAAAAAGAGGAAGCAATAGATTTTGTCCGTTCCTCAGAATTTCCACTGGTGATCAAAGCGGATGGGCTGGCGGCTGGAAAGGGTGCTTTTGTAGTTGAGGATTTGAAAAGCGCTGAAGAGGCTTTAGAAAAGGTAATGGGTGAGAAGATCTTTGGTGAAGCAGGGAACAGAGCAGTAGTGGAGGACTTCTTAACCGGTGAAGAGGTTACTATTTTAGCTTTTACTGATGGTAAGACCATCCTGCCAATGGTCTCCTCTCAAGACCACAAAAGGATTTATGATGGGGATAGGGGTCCAAACACTGGAGGTATGGGAGCATATTCACCAACTCTAATAGTAAATGATAAGATGATAAAAAAAATCACCGAGGAGATTTTAGAACCAACTATTTTTGGTTTAAATAGAGAAGGAAGGGTTTACAAGGGGGTTTTATACGCTGGGTTGATGATAACTGAATTGGGCCCCAAAGTCATCGAGTTCAACTGTCGATTTGGTGATCCTGAGACCCAGGTGATTCTTCCTTTACTGGAGAGTGATTTGGCAGAGATATTTTTCTCCATTGTGGAGGAGGAACTTGAGTTGCAGGATGTCAATTGGAAAGATGGCTCAGCTGTATGTGTGGTTTTAGCTTCTGGAGGTTACCCGGATAAATATGAGAAGGGGAAAGAAATCTTCGGATTGAATAAAGTAGGGAATTCAGATATTATAATTTTTCATGCCGGAACTAAAAAGGCTGGAGATAAGATAGTTACCAACGGGGGAAGAGTCTTAGGAGTAACCGCTCTTGACACAACCATGGAAGGGGCTTTGGGTAAAGCCTATTCAAGCATAGATAAAATAAAATTTGCCGGGATGCATTATAGACACGACATCGGTTATCGGGCCACTAATGTGAGAAGGGAGTATTTCTAAAAGTGGTTCAAAGGTTCAATCCGCCAAAGGCGGGTTCGCAATGACAGTTTAAGGAATCAGTTGTTTCCAGAAAAAACTTCAATTACTGTTCTAATTGGTGAAACAATATGAAGAAAAATAAAGTATTGATTGTTATGGGAAGTGAGTCGGACAAAGAGATAATGAACAAAACAGCAGAGGTTCTATCCGATTTTGGTATTAGTTATGAAATGGTTGT
>JAZDLB010000042.1:0-3333 GCA_043802565.1 Candidatus Zixiibacteriota bacterium
GCTCCGTCTTTTTCAATGGAGCCTTGGTGCACCCTCAAGGAGTCTTAATGCTAATCCCTTTAAGGGAATCAGACCCGACATTCTTAATCCAGAAGATATGCGTAACTGTGGAATTTTGAGGTACTCTTCCAAAATCCCAGATCCGCTCGGAGAAATCGATCTTGGCGGTTCCAGCCTGAGAAAAAGAGTAGGTTAAAAAGACAGATGATAAAAGTAAAAGAAAGTATCTCAATCTTGCCTCTTCTGTTTAAGTCCTCAACTTAAAATAATAACTTATATAACCATTTTGTCAACTGTTTTCTATGATGACGCCTGTAAGGACAATTTCCATTTGGATCCATCTGGACATGAATTGCCCCTACAAATCAACGATTAATCCACAGTATATAAAATCCTGCGAAAATTATCAATAATCCACTTACTTTTTTAGCCCAGTTTGAGAAATTTGTTATCCCCTTAGATTGGGCAAAACTCTCCACAAAACCAGTCGAAATACCGGCTAAAACTATCAAAGCACAATGTCCTATGGCATACACAAAGAGAAGTGAAATTCCATAGATTATCTTAGCTTTTGTAGCCACGAAAGCTAAGATGACCGCTAAAACCGGTGTGGCACAGGGAGAGGAGACTACCCCGAAAAGAAGCCCTAAGAGGAATGCACCTAAAACCCCTTTATGTTTAGTTTTCAATTCCACAGTTTTGGGAAACGGAATTTTAATCAGGCCTAAAAGATATAACCCCATAATCAAAGCCACCCCTGCGGCTAAATAATACCATAACTTCCCTACATCTCCAAAAAGTCTTCCTAACATTGAAGCTATAGCACCCAAAATGGTAAAAGTGATAGATAAACCTAAGGCGAAAACCAAAGAATAAAGCAGGGCTTTCTTTTTATCCCCTTGAGAATAACCTCCGACAAATCCGATCACCAGAGGGATTATCGCCAGAACACAAGGGCTGGAAGCTGATAAGATACCACCTAAGAAAATCAAAAGATAAGCTAAGCCTGGGGTATTATTCATAACCGAGGATATATTACCTAAAAGGTGCTCCATCTATTTTACTCCGATCTCTTGTAGTTTTTGTTTAATGGAGGATTTATCCATAAATCCTTCATGCCTATAAACCTCTTTGCCCGATGCATCGAAGAATATCTGGGTGGGAATTAGCCTGATTTTATAGAACCTGGCTGGCTCCGGGTCATAGCGAATATCTATTATTTTGATGATTGCCTTTCCTCTATACTCTTCCTGCAACTCTTGCAATATAGGTAACATCATCTTACAGGGAATACAGGTCCCCTTGCCTAAATCGATAAGAACTGGTAAATTTTTGGCTATTACGTCTGAACTATCTTTAGTCGTCGAAATTTTCTCAGAAGACGAAGTCTCCCCATCCTTAAAAGATACCTTATCTCTTCCTTGAAAGATAATTAAACCTGCAATTAAAAAAACAATTACTAAAATAATCAATAATTTGAGGATATTATTCATAACCTTTCCGAGCTGAAGTTAGCTTTACTCTTCCTTACTCAACCATTCTTTAATTTCTGCCAATCCTGGTACCCTACCAGAACACAGGACCTTTCCATTGATGACTAAAGCAGGTGTCATAAGGATTCCATACTGCATAATCGTTTTAATATCTTTAACTTTAGATACCTCTGCTTCTTTACCTATCTCTTTTAAAGTTCTCTGGACAATCTCGTAAATCTTCTCACATTTTACACACCCAGGACCTAAAACTTCAATTTTCATTTTATGGGCTCCTTCAACTTTTTCTCTCATTTTAACTCCCTTTTAAATCGGTATAAAGCTATTGAGTAGTTTTTTTAACCCCTTCATTCTTCTTAGGGGTAATAAAAGCATTAAGCTCTTTCTGGAAATTAAGTAAGAATTTTTCTTCATCTTCACAAAATCCCCACACCGATTCGATCTCTTTAAACTCTTCTTTCCCTTTGAGCAGTTTCTTAAAACCTAATGCAGACCCGAATATTTTATATTTTTTTGCGGTCAAGGAATCTTCATCAATATTGCATTCCCTGAAGATTATTCTTCGATCTTTGTATAGCTTAGAATAAAATTTATCTAACCCCTTTTTAGAGAAGTTACCAACATTTATGCAACAGGAACACTGGGCAGTGGGGTGAAAATGGATTACCATAATAGAATCGAAATTATCTAAGGTTTTTACATAAATATTTTTTTCTGAAAAAACCACTAAGGTATCTTTAACCAAAGGCTTTTTAAAGTGCTCGCTCCCCTCTCTAATTTGACAAAAGGCTGAAGGGAAAGGGGTAGCCAGAAGACCAATCGATATTATCGCCCGGACCAGAGGGAAAATCGTATTCAATCTCATCACTTATTCCTCTCTGATTGGACTTTCGCCTCTCTTTTCACCGGTATAGTCAAACGGGTCTTATTTTTGTCATTGAGCTCTAAGGTGATCGATTTGTTAAATGAATCCTCTTTAAGCTGGGGGTTTAATTTCGCTTCTAGCTCGATCTCCTTTGAGGGTTTAATCTTTTCACTGGAAAGCCTTGCCTTAAGATAGCTAATCGGGGAATCGATTATCTTCAGTTTCACTTCTTTCGGGCTAATGTTTTTTATCCCCACTTTCTTGACTGTCATCTTCTCCCCAAGAAATGGAGTGAAATCCAGATGTGGCGGTAAAATCACTAAAGGAAAGGTGCTGTCCGAATTCACAACCTCAGCAGTCAGGCTTATGTATAGTCCAGTAGCAGAAGTATCATTTGTAAAAACTCCTGCGCCCTTGTGGACTTTTCCCTTGAACCCCCTGGAATTAAATACCAGTTCAATCTCAGTGCTGTCACCGACAGCCAGCTCCGTTTTCTTAACCGGAGCTGAGGTGCACCCTCAGCCAGGTCTTACTCTTATTATCCTCAAAGTATCTGTGCCAATATTTTTAATCCAGAAGGTATGTGCGACTATGCTTCCCTGTGGAATTATACCTAAATCCCAGCTTGTTTCGGGCATAGAGACTTTCGGCTGTGCAAAGGAGAGCTCAGCAAGTATTATAAGCAACAATAAAATCAACCCCAAAAGAGATAACACTTTCCTTTTCACCACTTCCTCCTTTCCTATTTTAGATCAGCTTTTTTAAGATATCAGACTCCCGAATATCATCCCGGTTAGGGTAGCCATTATCACCACCAGGATAATATAAGCTCCAGCTTTTTTCCAGCCCATAATCCCGATTAGCACGATCATACTGGGAAGGCTCAAGGACGGTCCGGCTAAAAGCAATGCCAGAGCCGGACCCCTGCCCATTCCTAAATCTATCAAAGCACGGATTATGGGCACCTCAGTCAAA
>JAZDLB010000043.1:0-3234 GCA_043802565.1 Candidatus Zixiibacteriota bacterium
TTTTGCATTCTCCACCAAAATCTTAACCAATCTCCCGGCAACTTCTGATTCTATCTCATTCATCAGCTTCATCGCCTCTACCACACAGACCACCTGTCCGGCGCTTATTATCTGACCTACATCCACATAGGGTTTTGCTCCAGGAGCTGGTGCTCGATATAAAGTCCCTACCATCGGTGATTTGATCGGTGTTAAGTTACCTTCCAACTCTTCAGGCTTAGAGACTTCTACTGATAAAGCTACCGGTTCTTCTTTAGGAGATGTTACCACAACCTTCTCCGGGGTTGGATTGACTATCAGATGGGAAGAGCTATGTGGATTCTGATGGTTTAACCTTCGAGTGATTTTGATTCTCCTACCCCAGCTAGTTACTTCCAGCTCATCTATGTTGCTTTCCTCTACGATCTTTATCAATTTTCTAATTTTTGATTCTAACATTTTTACCCCTTTCTCCAAGGGTTAAGCTGAATGTTTTGCTAAGTCTATTTTTATTGTGCGAAAATTACCCCCTTTTAATTTTTTTCTTAAAATCCCTCCTCCAGATATTAAGTATTTTTATAGTTCCAATAGCTCTCTATTTATGTTAGTTAAGACTTTACACCCATTTCTGGTAATAAGAATGTCATCCTCAATCCTCACTCCACCCCAACCTGGAAAATATACCCCTGGCTCTATGGTTATAACCATCCCTGGTTTGAGCACCTCCTGGCTTTTAGTATTTATTCCTGGAGAATCATGTACTAAAAGTCCTATGCCGTGTCCTAATCCATGTCCAAAATAATCTTTGAATCCTGCATTATTGATAACATCGCGGGCTACTTTATCTAACTCAAATCCTTTCATACCAGAACCGGCATTTTTTATGGCTTTAGTTTGAGCTCTCAAAACCAGACTATAAATCTTTTTTTGTCTGAGGGTTGCCTTACCTATAACCACAGTTCGGGTAATATCACAGACATATCCTTCGTAGGAGGCACCGAAATCCAGGGTTACGAACTCTCCTCTCTGAAACCTCTTGGAAGAAGCTCTGGCGTGAGGCATGGCTGATCTTAGGCCCGAAGCCACAATTGGCTCAAAAGCAGAGCCTGTACCCCCATTCCATTTAATTCTATATTCTAACTCAGCTGAGATCTCTTGCTCTTTTATTCCGGGTTTCAGTAATGGTAAGATTTCCTGATAAACTTTTGCACTTATATCTGCTGCCTTTTTAATCTTTTTTATCTCCTCTTCGTCTTTTGTTACCGAAAGTGATTCAACTAAATCCTCTGTAGGTATCCACACAACCTGTGGAAGAAGAGTTTTAAGCTTTTCATACAATTTGAAGGATAAATTTTTAGATTCAAAGCCAACCTTGATCCTCTTCTCTTTCAGCCAGTCTATTTCCGTAAGAGTGGAAAATAATTCTCGCTGGGCAATTTTTATCTCCGCATCTTTGACTTCTTTTTTTACCTGTTCTTTATATCTAAAATCTGTTAGAAAAATAGATTTATCTTCTGAGACCAGAAGAATTCCATTAGAGCCAGTATAGCCACATAGATATCTGAGATTTGTGGGAGTAGTTACCAGAAGAAGATCTAAGCTCTCACCTTTTATTTTCTCCCCTAATTTCTTTATTCTATCTTTCACTTTTGATTCCTATTTAATTTAAGTTTCTTCTCTAATTCTTCAGCTTTTTTGGCTGTTTCAGGATTAGCCGGGTCTCTGGCAAGAATCCTCCGCTAGATCTCCAACCCTTCTTTATATTTTTTAGCTTTGATATAGATTTCTGCCCTAGTCGGAGTTTCTATAAATTCTTTCCTTTACAGACTTGTTTCGTCCCTCTCCATCTAAAAAATAACCAGAGAATGGTCTCTTTATGATTTGTAGAATAATATCTGAGAATAAAGCTGTCAAGAAAAAAAGAGAAAAGAAAATCTTCTTTTCTCCTTAAAGGCTACCTATTTAATATTACGAAATCTGCTTATGATAGTTTGGATAATCTGTTGGGTTGATTTCCCTTTAACCATTTTAATATTCAGAACTTTTCCACCACGTGAATCCACTATCTCTTTTCCCACTATATCATTTATTTCCCAGTCACCTCCTTTGACTAAAACATCCGGAACCAATTTGGAGATAAGCTTCAACGGGGTCAACTCCTTAAAAATGCAGACATAATCGACGAAATAAAGTGAAGCTAAAATCTCCGCCCGATCTTTTTGACTTTGGATGGGCCTGCCTTTCTCTTTAATTCTTCTAACTGAGTAATCGCTGTTTAACCCAACTATCAAAAGATCTCCTAATCTTTTTGCTTTTTTTAGATATTCGATATGCCCGCGATGTAAAAGGTCAAAACAGCCATTGGTGAAAACCACTTTTTGGTTCTCTTTTTTGGCTTTATTTCTAATTCGGATTAATTCTGCTAATTTAACTATCTTTCCCATAAAAAAGTGAGTTCTTCTGTTTAAAAGGTATAAGGCACAATTATATTTTCATTCTAAATAATTTTTCAAATCCTGATACAGAGCTTCTTTAGTCGCCTGAGCAGTCCCTAATTCACCTACAACTATACCAGCCGCATGATTTGAGATCAATGCTGATTCCTTTAAAGAGGCTCCTGCGGCAATGGAGCAAGTAAAAGCAGAGATAACCGTGTCACCTGCACCGGTGACATCGTACACCTTCTTGGCAACTGTGGGGAAATGGGTGAGCATCCGATTCCTCTCGAAAAGTGACATTCCTTTCTCTCCGCGGGTTATAAGTAAAGCCTCAGTTTCTAATCTTTCTAAAAGCCCCCAGCCAGCTTCTTCTAAACTCTTTTCATCTTTTATCCTTTTGCCATAAGCAAAACCAGCTTCATTATGATTTGGGGTTACGAGTGAAACATTTTTGTAATTCATAAAATGGGTCTCTTTAGGATCAACTGAGATGAAAATATTATTTTCTTTGGCTAACCTAATAACCTCGTTCAAAAGGTTAAAGCTGATCACTCCTTTGCCATAATCAGAAATCAACAGGGCTGATATCTTCTCTTCTATTATCTTCTTCTTTATGAAGTCTATCAATTTAAAAGTCATATCCGCAGAGAGTTCATCCGTATTTTCCCGGTCAGCCCTCACTACCTGTTGACTATGAGCAATGATCCTGGTTTTAACCGTGGTCTGCCGATTTTCATCCATGAAAACTCCTTGACTTGAAATCCTCGAATTATTAAGAATTTCCTTTAACCTCTCACTATTTCTATCTTTCCCCACA
>JAZDLB010000044.1:0-3073 GCA_043802565.1 Candidatus Zixiibacteriota bacterium
AACTCTTGATTCTGATGTTAAGTTTAAATTACCTGCCGATTTCGGAGTAGGGGTCGCATATATGCCTTATTCCAATCTCACCCTGACCTGCGATGTCAACTTTACTGCCTGGTCCAGCTTAAAAGAGCTTAAATATGAGGAGAGAGGTAAAGACCCCTTGACTGGAAAAGACACTTCTGGATATAAAATCCCCTTTGAATGGAAAGATGTCACCAGATTCAGCTTAGGCTTGGAATATGTGCCCCACAAAAGCTTAGCCCTGAGAGCCGGATATTTTCTGAACCCCACTCCTATCCCGGACATGACCCTTACCCCTGTATTCTTCGATTCAGGAGAAAAAAATGGTTATACCTTAGGAGTAGGATATAAGGCTGAATCTTTTGAGTTAGGGTATTCTTATGAGTTTACCGGATACAAGCAGAAGTTCCTGAAACCTTCAGAAGATGCAAGCCCCGATTCTCAAACTAATCTTCCTGGAAGATATGAGAATGCAAACCATACTTCTTATTTCACCTTAACCTATAAATTTTAAAGAGGAGAATTCAAGATGAGAAGAGTAAAACAATTAATCTTTTTAGGCCTTCTTTCCCTCTTAATAATTTCCGGCTGTAGCCAGAGGAAAAATCCACTCCAGATGGAAATAGATAATGGAGGGCTTTTCGAGTCCACTTTTGAATTTTCCTCTCTGGAAAATGTCTTGAATGATCCGGTTGGAAGAACACTTCTGGTTTATCTGCCTCCAGGCTATCAAGAAGGGATAGCCAGTAATTATAAATACCCGATCCTGTTTCTCCTGCATGGTTTTAAGGAAAACGGGCGAAGTTATGAGCAGTTCTATAATATTAAGACTATTGCTGACCAGATGATCGCCTCAGGAGAGATCCAGCCAATGATAATTATTATGCCGGATGGCGCTGGTATTTTCGGAGGTAGCTTCTTCAACAACTCAGTCTATTCAAATGGCAGCAATTTTGGTGGTAAATATGAGGATTACGTAACCCAGGAATTATTTGATAAAATTCTTTACAATTATGGCCCTATGATTAGAGGTATAAGTTATAAGGTATCTCAGATGGATTCGCTTGATATTGACACAGTTAAAACTACAATCATAGATACTGTCTGTAAAGCTGACACCACTAAGCATCCTCCATGTCCCCCCCCCGACACCTCTACCAGAATAATTACTTTCATATATACAAGTATAGAGACTACCACTGTAACATGGACTGACACCACAGCAACGATTATAGATAGCGTATTATTCCAGCAAAATTTCGGGATCTCAGGGCATGGTAGTGGTGGATATGGAGCTTTGAGGATAGCTACGGATTATCCTCTGGCATTTGGTTCAGCCAGCGCTATGTCTGCCCCTTTGAACTTTGAGTCCCTTTTAGACTTTATACCCGCATTTATGGATTCAAATGGAGTGGATGCAAACGGTAACGGTTACTACCAGATTGATCCTGATCCGAATACCCTTGACCGGCTGAGCTGTCTTTTCTTCGCTATGGCAGTTGCCTTTTCACCCCATAACCCTTCTGATCCCACGACCACTTACTTCGAACTTTTATCAGATATAGGAGTAAACCTTCCCTTTGATTCCTTAGGGGATCCAGTCTCCGTGATCTGGCAGAAATGGCTTCTTAACGATATGAAGACCAGAATCATCAACCTCCCTTCGAGTGATACTCTGGTCAAAAAGCTGAAATTTTATATCGATTGCGGGGATAAGGATGAGTTTGGGTTCAATGAGCAGGCTGTTGTTTTCTATAATGCACTTCTGGGAAAAGTACCAGCCAGCAATATCACTTTTGAGACCTATTCAGGTTATCCTGGATACCCTGCCCTGAACAACAGCTTCATCTATGACCGTTTGAGAAAAGTCTTGAAATTCCATTCGGACTGTTTTACTGCACCTTGATATTTTTCTTTTAGAAAAGCATAGAATAAAAAAACCTCCGTATGGGGGTTTTTTTATAGGATAAGTTTCTGGATAATGGAATCAGTTACTAAAATCCCTTTCAGGGTAAGTCTTAGATTATTTTTCACTTTTTTCAGGAATTTATTTTTAATTAAATCTCGAATTTCTTCTTCTTTTTGTTTTTCCAGATCAAAATCCAAGCCTTCTTTTAACTTTTTCAAATCGATCCCCTCTGTTCTCCTCAACCCTAAAAGAATAAATTCATTTATCTTTTGAACGGGAGTTAGCCTTTCTTTAAAATCTATAATTGAAATACCCTTTTGGCAATACTCAATATATTTTTTAATATCTTTAATGTTCCCCCATCTTATCCCTTTTTGATAAGAATTGGCGCCTGCACCAAAGCCGATATATTCAGCCCCATCCCAGTACCTAAGATTATGACAACATTCAAAACCCTTTAAAGCAAAATTTGAGATCTCATAATGTCTATATCCTTGAGATTTAAGTAAACCTATGGCCTCAAGATACGTTTTTCTGACTGAATCTTCCTCCGGCAAACTTAATTTTTTATCTTTCCATAATAAATAGAAAGGGGTTCCCTCTTCCAAGGTTAGACTATAGGTCGAGAGATGTTCTGGTTGAAGTTTAAGAGCCATATTCAAACTTTTTCTCCAGGTCTTTAAATTCTGTCCCGGAATCCCGAAGATCAAATCTAAGCTTAAGTTTTCAAAAAAATCTCTTAAAATCTTGTATGATTTTACAGCTTGTTTGCTTGTATGGATTCTCCCTAAGAGCTTTAACTCTTCATCTATAAAAGACTGTGCCCCCAGGCTAACCCGATTGAAGCCCAAACCTTTTAGTTCTTTAGTTTTTATCCTGGTTAAAGTCCCTGGATTGGTCTCTAAGCTAATCTCTGAATCAGTTTGAATCCCAAAAGAAGTGAAAAGCTTTTCTAAGATGTCTCCGAGCTGAGAAGATTTCAAAATCGAGGGTGTTCCCCCTCCAAAATAGATTGTTTCTGCAACAACTTTTCCATTTTGTTTTTGGAAAAAGAGCTGAATTTCTTTTATAAGAGACTTAACGTATTCCTCAGCCAGCTCAGAGTTATAGACTATGGAGTTGAAATCGCAATAGGGACATTTGGAA
>JAZDLB010000045.1:0-8901 GCA_043802565.1 Candidatus Zixiibacteriota bacterium
CGGCTCTGGTCAGGTTAAAAGCAGAGTCTCTAATACCGGATGATATGGAAAAATTCGATCTAATCTATGGTAGCAGATTTAAAAGATTGATCCAGCAGTTCATGGAGAAAAAAAACGAGAAAACGGATCCGTAGGACTTGAAGATGAAAGAAAGCCCCGATGATTATTTCAGTATCAAAGAAACAAAAAGGGATAAGCTTCTAATTAAGGGTTCTAAATTTATAGCCACTGCCATACCGGTTAGTTCAGAAGAAGAGGCTAAGGTATTTCTTGAAAAGATAAAAAAAGAATTTCACGACGCCACCCATAATCCCTATGCCTATGTCATTTCAGAAGGAGAGGTTTCAAAGTCCAGCGATGATCGTGAACCTTCTGGAACCGCAGGCAGACAGATTTTATCTGCAATTAAGTCTCAGAATTTAAAAGATATTTTAGTAGTAGTTACCCGTTATTTCGGCGGGGTCAAATTAGGCACCGGAGGTCTTTCAAAGGCATATTATGAATCTGCCTTAAAGGTTTTAAAAAACTGCATTCCTGTTAGAAAAGAACATAGAAAAGAACTCTCCATGGTTTTTCCAAAAAAATACTTTGACCAGGTTCAAAAAGTCTTAAATAAGGAAAAAGTCAAAGTCCAAAAGCTCGCTTTTGGAGATAGAGTCAGAATGGAAATTGATTTTAATAAAGGAGTCTTTTCAAGGCTACAAGATGAATTAAGGGACAATACCAGAGGGGAGATTGAGTTTGAAAAAGTGTGACTTTGATTGCCTGGGTTTGGGAATTTGTGCCTTAGATTACCTTTCGATTTTAGACCCCTATCCCGGACTGGATGAAAAGATAGATGTTTTAGCCTCTTCAATCCAGGGAGGTGGTCCAGTTCCTACAGCTATGGCAACCTTGTCAAAATTAGGTGCAAAAGTGTCTTTTGTGGGGAAGGTCGGAGATGATTATGAAGGGAAACTCATCCGCTCTGAGTTGGCAAAGTTTAAAGTCAACACCGATTACTTGATCGTGGATAAAAAAGTAAAAAGCTTAAAGGCTCTCATCTGGGTGGATAAAAGCAGTGGCAAAAGGACTGTGGCTTTGGACCGAATAAAGATGAGTCCGATTAAACCAGAAGAGCTTTCCTTTTTGAAAAAGGTTTCGTTCAGGTATCTGCACTTAGATGGCAGAGATATAGAGGCTAATATCTATACGGCTAAAAAGGCGAAAAAGGATGGTTCTGAGGTGGTTTTGGATTTGGGGAGTTTAAGAGAAAATATCGAGAACCTTTTCCCTTATGTGGATTATTTGGTTGTCTCCAAAAAGTTCGCTTATGATTTTACTAAACTCAGTGATTTATCCCGGGCCTGTTTAGAGTTGAAAAAGATTGGATTCAAATGTGTGGTTATCACTATATCTGAAAAAGGGTGTTTATGGACCGATTCTCAAAAAGTAAATTATTTCCTGGGATTTAAAATCGACGTAGTCGATACCACCGGAGCAGGAGATGTTTTTCATGGTGGATTTATCTTCGGTTTATTAAGAAAATGGAAAATGGAAAAGATTATCGAGTTTGCTTCTGCTTGCGCCACTTTAAAATGCAGGAAAATAGGTGGCAGAGAAGGTATCCCGAGTTTAAAAGAGGTGGAGAATTTTTTAAAATCAAAGAAAGGTATCCGCGAGAAGTGACTCAGTTGTTCTGGAGACCAACAGAGGGCGAAAGTTTTCGTAGCGCGACCCTTTCAGGGTCGCTTAGGCGAGGCTAATCCGCCTCAGGCGGACACACTATGTACTGATAAGATTGCTTCGTCGTCCGCGCCTTTGGCAGGACTCCTCGCAATGACAGGAATTGTAAATATGTTTATTGAGCTTTTGAATTTTCTGATTAAACTAGATAAAGAGCTTTTTCTCTTTATCAATCTGAAATTGCAGAATGGCTTTTTTGACTTCTTGATGCCGATTTTAACTGAGTTTAAATACTGGAGAATTCCATTTATCTTGATTATTCTGGTCATGCTTATCTTTGGAAAGAAAAAAGAAAGAATAGTAGCGATTTTAATTTTGATAATCCTGGGTATAACTGATGCTTCGGTGAATTTCTGGCTCAAGCCCTGGATCGGAAGAGTCAGACCCTGCAACATCTTTCAACAGGTTCATCTTTTAGCCGGCTGTTCCCATTCTGGCTCTTTCCCCTCATCCCATTCAGCTAATATTTTCGGTGCAGGTATGATTTTGACCTTTTTTTACCGCAGGGCCTGGATTATCTGGCTATCTATTGCACTTTTAGTTTCTTTCTCCCGCATCTATGTGGGAGTGCATTATCCTTTAGATGTTATGGCCGGGGTTTTTTATGGAATTTTATGGGGAGTGTTAATTTTGTTTATCATAACCTACAAATTCAAATACAAAACAATAGATGAAAATGCGTAGGGGCGAACCTATCCTTCGGCTTTGCTCAGGACGGTGAGCTTGTCGAACCGTGTGTTCGCCCTTGATTACTAAAGTCTCAAGACCTTGACGGCCTTCCGCTACATTTTTCCTCTCCTCCTAACTACCCAGTTTTTTTATTGACTTATAAATTCAATAAAGTTAAGTTTACTCCGAATTTCTGTTTCATTAGGAGCTACTCCTGATTGGTTTTTGTAGCGCGATCCTTTCAGGGTCGCTTAGTTAGGCGAGGCTAAAAGCCTCGCACTACGAATAAGGAAAGAGATGGAAGACTAAAGTCTCAAGACCTTGAGGCCTTCCGCTACATTAAATAAAAAAGATGAACTTACCTAATAAACTCACCTTAGCCCGGATTTTGCTTTCACCGGTATTTATGGTTTTCTTTTTAGTAAACAATGTCTATTCGCGCTATCTTGCCACTCTTATATTCTTATTTGCGGCATTAACTGATCTTTATGATGGGTATATTGCCAGAAAATATGGTGTGGTAACCGGTTTTGGGAAGTTTATGGATCCCTTAGCTGATAAAATCCTGGTCTCAACTGCTTTTATCTCTTTTGTGGCTTTAGGTTATGTAAAAGCCTGGATGATTTTGGTGATTATCGTCAGGGAGTTTTTTATTACCGGACTGCGGAGCTTAGCCGCTTACAAAGGGATGGTGATTACGCCTACAATTCTGGCACAGGTGAAGACTTTCTCCCAGATGTTAGTTATTAGCATAATCTTAATCTTCACCAATCTTAAAACCACTCTTCTTCCCTTAGGGTATAACTGGAGTATTTTCACCAGCCCGATGGTTTTCAAGATATTCGACATTTTAGTCTTTATCAGTATGCTTTTAACCTTAGGAACCGGAATAGATTATTTAATTAAGAATATTCCATTATTAAAGGGGGTATTAAAATAGAATCGGACAAATTTAAAATCCACCTGAGTTTAATTCAACGAATCCAGATTCTTTTTGCTACCTTTTTTGGGGCAGGATATTTGCCCCTTTTCCCTGGAACCTGGGGTAGTATTCTTACATTCATTCTGGTCTGGTTTATTATTCCTGATAACTTTTACATTTTAGGCGGTATGACCATTTTGATTTTCTTTCTCAGCTTATGGTCTGGAACAAAGGCAGAGGAGCTATTCGGAAAAAAGGATGATAAGAAGATAGTAATCGACGAAAGCTGCGGGATGTTAATTTCTTTTTTGTTTTTGCCAAAGAGACCTTTTTTATATATATTAGCTTTTGTAATTTTCAGGTTATTGGATATTATAAAACCACCTCCAGCTAATGCCTGTCAAAAACTTAAAGGTGGTTTAGGGATAACCTTAGATGATGTTGTAGCCGGGATTTATACTAATATCATTATGCATATTATAATGCTGGTGATAAATATAACCTTTCAAATACCTTAAAATTATGAGAGCAGAGATAATCACGATTGGAGATGAGATAATTAATGGTGAGATATTAGATTCCAACTCAGCCTATATCGGAGATAGACTTTCTGGTTTAGGGATTGAGGTGGCTTTTAAGACTTCTGTGGGTGATGATTTAAAAAGGATAACCGAGGCTATCAAACTCAGTCTGGAAAGGGTGGATCTGGTAATTGCTACTGGAGGATTGGGACCAACCAATGATGACTTAACCAAAAAGGGGATCGTTAAGGCTTTCAAAAGGAATTTAGTTTTCCATGAGGATATTTTGAAAAAAGTAGAGGAAGGGTTCAAGAAAAGAGGGATTGAGATGCCCAAAATCAACCAGAATCAAGCCCTTCTGCCTCAAGGAGCAAAAGCTCTGTCTAATCAATATGGTTCAGCTCCGGGGATATTTATCCAGGAAGGGAAAAGACTATTCTTTGCTCTTCCTGGTGTCCCCCTGGAGATGAAAACTATTTTTGAAAATGAGATTTTGCCCTTTTTGAAATCAAAGTCCTCTAAGAAATTCACCCTTCAAAAGGTCTTAAGAACAAACGGGATAGTTGAATCAGCTATATATGAGAAAATAGAACCGGTTTTAAAACTTAAAAGCCCGGTAAAAATTGGCTTTTTACCTGGTTTTTCCGGAGTAGACCTCAAACTAAGAATTATATCCGAGTCTGATGATTTAGCCCGTAAAAATATTTTGGAAATAGAACAAAAGGTCCGGGAAATTTTGAATGAATATATTTATGGAATAGACCAGGAAACCTTGGAAGAAGTTTTAGGAAAATTACTCCAGAATAAGAAGAAGACTATCTCCGTGGCTGAATCCTGCACTGGAGGGCTGATTGGGGCAAAGTTCACCAATGTCTCTGGAAGCTCAAACTATTTCATAAATGGGGTGATAACCTATAGTAATGAAGCTAAAATCGAGCTTTTAAAGATCCCAAAAGAAATCATAGAAAAATATGGGGCAGTTAGCGAACAGGTGGCAATCTTGATGGCAGAGGGGGTAAAGAAAATCTCTAACACGGATTACGGTTTATCTGCTACCGGAATTGCTGGACCTACAGGCGGAACAGAGGAAAAACCGGTTGGCTTAGTATATATCGGGCTTGCTCATGAGAACGATTCCTTTGCCCAGAAGTTTGTCTTCGGAGGGGATAGACAGGCAATAAGAGAGAGAACCGCTCAAGCAGCTTTGAATTTGGTAAGACTTTTTATATTGAAGTAAAGTAACAACTGGAGTGTAAAGCTTTAGCTTTACTAAAGATTTTGGAGTGATTATGAAGTGCATCGTCCGTGATGATGCCATAGATATAAAGGTAGCCGCAAGCTTCAGCTTGCGAAAAAAAAGTATAAGAACGTAGACATAAAGTCTGCGGCTACCAAATAAAGAACATAGAGTGCATCAGCTTGATATAGCATTGACACGGTCAATGCACTCCATATAAAAAAATATGCGAACTTTTATTGCGGTTGAGCTAACAGCAGAGCTTAAGAAGAAAATCGAGGAGATCCAGAATCCTCTTAAGAAGGTTAATGCAGATGTGTCCTGGGTAAAACCAGGAAATATTCATGCGACCTTAAAATTCTTAGGAGAGGTCCCTGAAGACAAGATCGAAAAGGTTTTTGAAGGAACAAAATTAGCTTTGGAAGGGACAAATGTTTTTAAATTAAGTTTAAAGGATTTAGGCTGTTTCCCCAATTTAAGAAGACCCAGGGTGATCTGGATAGGGGTTGATAAAGGGAAACAGGAATTATCCCTGATGCAGAAAAAAATTGAAGATGAGATGGGGAAGATAGGTTTTACAAAAGAAGATAGGGAGTTCTCCCCTCATCTGACCATTGGCAGGGTTAAATCCCCTAAAAATATTGAGAAATTAACTGAACTTATTAAAAATATGAATTTTCAAACCGGGGAGATAGAAATCAAAGAGGTGGTGGTAATGAAATCCGAGCTTCATCCTGCCGGGGCAATCTATACACCTCTGAAAAAAATAGCTCTTTTAACCTGAATATAGAAAGTGAGGTAAATATGACAATACAGCCATCAGATGAGAAGAAAAAAGCTTTAGATCAGGCTGTTACCCAGATAGAAAGGCAGTTTGGCAAAGGCTCCATAATGAGATTAGGAAGCGAGAGCTTAGGGATATCTATTCCGGTGATTTCCACCGGCTCGATTGCCTTAGATTCTGCCTTAGGTGTGGGAGGTGTTCCCAGAGGGAGAGTTGTAGAGATTTTCGGTCCAGAAGCATCCGGCAAAACCACATTAGCCCTGCATATCCTAGCAGAAGCTCAGAGAGCAGGAGGGGTTGCCGCCTTTGTGGATGCAGAACATGCTTTAGACCCGAATTATGCCAAAGCCTTAGGTGTGGATATTGATAACCTTTTAATTTCCCAGCCTGATACTGGTGAACAATCTCTGGAGATCACCGAGACTTTAGTCCGTAGCGGAGCTGTTGACCTGATAGTCATCGACTCTGTAGCCGCCTTAGTCCCCAAAGCAGAAATTGAAGGGGAGATGGGAGATTCACATATGGGCCTGCAGGCAAGACTAATGTCTCAGGCTTTGAGGAAACTTACTGGAACAATAAGCAAATCCAGAACCTGTGTGACCTTTATAAACCAGATCAGGATGAAGATTGGGGTTATGTTCGGAAACCCGGAAACTACCACTGGCGGAATCGCCTTGAAATTTTATTCCTCAATCAGGCTTGATATAAGGAAGATCGCCTCCATAAAAGAAGGAGAAGACATAACCGGCTCCAGAACCAGAGTCCGGGTTGTAAAAAACAAAGTCGCCCCACCTTTTAAAGAGGCAGAGTTTGATATAATCTATGGTAAAGGTATTTCTAAAGAAGGTGAGTTGATCGATTTGGGTGTAGAACATAAAGTCTTAGAGAAAAGCGGAACCTGGCTCTCCTATAAAGATGAAAGATTAGGTCAGGGAAGAGATAATGCTAAACAGCTCTTAAAGAATAATCCGGATATTGCCCAAAAAATAGAGAAGGAGATAAGGGAGAAATTGGGCTTCAAAACCAAAGTTGAAGAAAAAGAACCGGAGGAGATTGTAAAACATAAAGGGAAATAAGACTGGATTATCCTTAAAACTTTTGCAGGATGCCTCGCATAACCAAAATAGAATCACAGAAGAAAAACCCGAAAAGAAGGTCAATTTTTTTAGATGGGGAGTTTGCCTTTGGCTTAGATGAAGAGGTCTTATATAAGCATGGTTTGAAAGAGGGGGAGGAGCTTGACCAGAAGAAAATTGGCCAGATACTTGAGTCTGAGGTAAAAAAAGAATCGAAAGATGCAGCACTGAAATTCTTATCTTACCGGATGAGAAGCGAAAAGGAGGTCAGGGATAAGCTAAAGAAAAAAGAATTTGCAAATGACTTAATAGATGAGGTGATAAAAGATTTAAAAAGGATAAATCTTATAGATGACTCTAACTTCGCCTCTGCTTTTGTCAGAGATAAAATCTCCAATAAGCCTCAGGGAAAGATTCTTTTAAAGCAGGAATTGTGGAAAAAAGGGATAAAAGATGAGACGATTGAAAAAGTCCTGAAGGAATATTTTGAAGACGAAGAAGAGGAGTTAAATTTAGCTAAAAATCTTTTAGAGAAAAGAAAGAAAAGATATGAGAACCTGGATAAAAATGTGGCTAAAAGAAGGATGATGAGTTTCTTATTAAGAAGAGGGTTTTCGTATGAGATTGTTAAGCAGGCTTTGAAAATTGAAGAGCAATAAAAATATTTAAAATGAGATGAAAAGTTGGTAGCCGCAGACTTTATGTCTGCGTTACGATGCTCCAGTCACTGATACGCAAGCTGAAGTCCGAGAGGCGGATCCGTAGGACTTGTGGCTACCTTCTTAGGCGATAACCCTTAGATCTAAAAAAATAAGATGAAAAGCACAGAGATAAGAGAAGAATTTTTGAAATATTTTGAAGAGAGGGAACATAAGATCGTTCCCAGCTCTTCCTTGATTCCAGAGGACGACCCGACTTTGCTTTTTGCCAATGCTGGGATGAACCAGTTCAAGAAGCTCATTTTGGGATTGGAGAAAAAAGATTATAACAAAGCCGCCTCTTCCCAGAAATGTATAAGGGTTTCAGGGAAACATAACGATTTGGAAGAGGTGGGAAAGGATACCTTTCATCATACCTTTTTTGAGATGCTGGGCAACTGGTCTTTTGGTGATTATTTCAAAAAAGAAGCCATAATCTATGCCTGGGAGCTTTTAACTGGGGTGTACAGACTACAAAAAGATAGACTCTGGGCAACGGTTTTCCGAGAGGATGATGAGGCTGAAAGATTATGGTATGAAAATACGGATATCAAAAAAGGGAGAGTTTTAAAATTCGATGAGAAGGAAAACTTCTGGGAAATGGCAGAGGTGGGTCCCTGCGGTCCCTGTTCGGAAATTCATTATGACCGGGGCGAAGAATATAGCTGTTCCAAGCCAGACTGCGGAGTGAACTGCGGCTGTGGCAGGGTGATCGAGATCTGGAATTTGGTCTTTATGCAATATTTTAGAGATGAAAATGGTAAACTCACTGATTTGCCGTCCAAGACTGTAGACACCGGGATGGGTTTTGAAAGATTGACCGCTATTTTACAGAATGTAGATTCTAATTATGATACCGACCTTTTTCTTCCAATAATTAAAAAGACAGAAGAGATTTCCAGAAAAAAATATAGAGATGCTCATCATTCTGAATCTTTCAGGGTGATAGCTGACCATATAAGGGCTTTGAGCTTTGCCATCGCAGATGGGACCATCCCTTCTAATGAAGGTAGAGGTTATGTCATAAGGAGAATCTTGAGAAGAGCATCCAGGCACGGCAGGCTTTTAGATTTACATAAACCTTTTCTTTTTAAGCTTTCAAGCATAGTGGTGGATTTAATGGGCAAAGTCTATCCAGAGCTTAAAGCCAAAAAAGAGCATATCTCTCTGGTGATAAAATCCGAAGAGGAAAGGTTCGGTGAAACCCTGGATTCAGGAATTGAGCTTTTTGAAGAAGTTGCAGAGAAGGTTATAAAGAAAGGAGAAAAA
>JAZDLB010000046.1:0-3504 GCA_043802565.1 Candidatus Zixiibacteriota bacterium
TGAGTATAAAAAGCACAACCATCCCTATGACGAGTTCTTTTATGTATTAGATGGAAAAATGGAGCTAGAGTTAGATAAGGAAAAACTGGTTTTAAAGAAAGGCGAGGGATTTTTGGTTAAAAAAGGACAGTGGCATAAATCCAGGTCCAGAGGGAGATCGATAGTAATGCTCTTCGAGAGAAGCGGGATGGAAAGCCAGTTTATGGATTGAAGATATGCCGGTAGATTTCAGAAAAATACCTGGAACTTCCAGGCTCTTCTCTGATTTCCTCTACGATTTTCAAAAAGTAGAGAAATTCTATGCGGGTGATTTTCGTAAAGACAAGAATTATTTAAGGGTTTTCAAATCGATAAAAGATAGAAAATATCAGAGAGAATATCTATCTTCCATCCTCAGAAAGCAGAATCAAATATTTGGTTCGGGGAGGGAAGCTTTTAAAAATATTGAGCTTCTCCAGAAATCAGATTCGCTGGTAGTATTTACCGGTCAGCAGGTGGGACTTTTTGGAGGTCCTTTATATACTATTTATAAGGCAATCACCACTCTTAAATTAGCTCAAGCATTATCTTTCAGGTTCTCCAGACCCTTTGTGCCTCTTTTCTGGTTAGATTCTGAAGATCACGATTTTGAAGAGGTCCGGTCAACTTGTATCGTAGATAAAGAGAATCAAATTCAGGAGATCAAATATTCTCCAGCGAAAGTTTCTTCTGGTAGTCCGATGTATCAGGTTGTTTTAGAGGAGGAGATCACTTCTTGTGTAGAGTTACTCAAATCTTCTCTTCATCCTAGTGAATTCAAGGATAAAGTAATCCAGAAACTTGATGAATTCTATGTCAAAGGAGAAACCATCTCAAATTCTTTTGCTAAATGGATGACAACTCTTTTGGGTAAATATGGTCTGGTGATAGTTGATCCGGGAGATAAAGAGCTTAAAAAGTTAGCTGTAGATTTACTCTGGAAAGAGATTAAAAATCCCGGCAAGTCCATGAAACTGGTTAAGGAAACTGGAGAAAAGTTGGGATCTTCAGGATATCATCAGCAGGTGATTAAACCTGAAGAGATGATAAACCTTTTCTTAGAGGTGGAGGGAAGAAGATCTTCTTTGAAATGGAGTGGTGACTTGATAGAGTTAGAGGGGTCTGATAGAAAAATGACCAGAGAAGAGTTTAATCAAATAATAGAAAATGAACCTCAAAGGCTAAGCCCGAATGTCCTTCTATTACCTTTGATGAGGAGTCATCTTTTTCCTACCGCAGTCTATATCGGTGGTCCAGGGGAGATCAGCTATTATGCTCAACTGAAATCTGTTTTTGAATTTTACGATATCCCCATACCCATGGTCTATCCTCGAGCCAGTCTGAGTTTGATAGAGGATAAAGTTAGACAGGTATTTCAAAAATATTCTCTCGATTTTATCGATTTATTTCAAGACACTGAAATACTGATAAACTCTATCTTAAAAGATAAATTCCCGAACCCCCTGGATAAAATACTGGAAGAGAAAAGAGAACAGATTAGAGAAAGTCTGAACGAGTTAGAAAACAAGCTCATCTCCTCTGACCCGATTTTAAAACCCAATCTCGAAAATACACGAGGGAAAATAGATTATGAGTTGAAAAGATTAGGAGAAAAACTTTTTCAAGTACACCGACAGAAAAACCAGCTCTTAAAAGGGCGGATTTATAAAGCTAAGAATAATCTTTTACCGGAGAATAAGCTTCAGGAGAGGGTTCTAAACCTTCTGCCTTTCTTGGTAAAATATGGATTTGAATTCGTAGATATTTTATATCAAAAAACGGAGATCGAAAAGATCGATCATCAGCTTTTAGAGGTAGGATAACTTTATGCGAATTGGAGTAACCTGTTACCCGGTTCCAGGAGGAAGTGGTGTAGTTGCCACAGAGTTAGGAATTGAACTGGCTAAAAGAGGACATCAGGTGCATTTCATCACCTATTCCCCTCCTTTCAGGTTGCAGAAATTCATTGAAAATCTTTACTATCATCAGGTAGAGGTTACCAACTACCCTCTTTTCAAATTTCCTCCCTATACCCTAAGCTTAGCCTGTAAAATGGTAGAAATTGCGAATCTCTGGTCTTTAGACCTTTTGCATGTGCATTATGCCATACCTCACGCTACAGCCGCATTCTTGGCTAAAAGTATTTTAAAAGAGCACAGTCCAAAAGTAATAACTACTCTGCATGGCACAGATATAACTTTAGTTGGCACGGACAAATCTTTCTATGGAATCACCAAGTTCAGCATCGAGGAAAGTGATGGAATCACTGCGGTTTCTGATTTCTTGAAAAAAAGAACCGAGCAAGAATTCGGTCTAAAAAAAGAAATTGAGATGATTCCAAACTTTGTGGATACAGAAAGGTTCGCTCAGAAAGAAGATAAGTCTCAAAGAAGACACTTGGCTGAAGATAATGAAAAAATCCTGATGCATATTTCTAATTTCCGGCCGGTGAAAAGGGTTGAGGATATCATTAAGATATTTCATAGAATTAATAATAAGATTCCTTCTAAACTGGTATTGATAGGCGATGGTCCTGATTTGAGCAAAGCTCTGCTCCTGGCAAAAGAATTTGAAATAGAGGATCGAGTTATCTCCTTAGGAGGGCAGGATTATGTTGAAAATCTTTTGCCGGTAGCCGACCTTTTCCTTCTACCCAGCGACCAGGAGAGCTTTGGTCTTGTGGCTTTAGAAGCAATGAGCTGTGGCGTTCCAGTTATCGGTACCAGGAGTGGAGGTTTACCAGAAGTAGTCCTGGATGGAGAGAACGGCTTTTTAGGACCCTTAGGCAATGTAGATTTTATGGCAGAAAAAGGAATTGAATTACTTTCAGACGAAAATAGATTAAATAAGTTCAGAGAAATTTGCAGAAAAAGAGTTGTAGAAAAATTCGATTCTAAATTGATTGTGCCGATTTACGAGAAATACTATGAAAAGGTAATAGGTAGTAGGTAATAGATGTTAGGTTTTTCCCCTAATACCTATCACCTATAACCTAAAACCTTCTTAAAGAAAGGAGGTTGGATTGAAATTAGATGTATTGGCTATTTTTGATCATCGGGATGATGCGGAGATCACCTGCGGAGGGACTCTCATTAAGTTAGTAGATTCAGGATATAATGTTGGAATTGTTGACCTGACTCAAGGGGAGATGGGAACCAGAGGCTCTGCCAGACTGAGAGGGATTGAAGCTAAATGTGCGGCTAAATTGATGGGATTAAAAGTCAGAGAAAATCTGAAATTGCCTGATTCTAAGGTTGAGCCAACCTGGGAGAATAAGCTGAAACTGGTGAGATTAATAAGAAAATATAAGCCTCATTTAATTATATTGCCCTACTGGGAACAAAGACATCTTTTCGTTTCTTCATATCCTTAAATTGCGAACGGTAACATTTTACCGCTTCGATCTTTCTTTCTAACTGCTCAGTTATATCCACGATGAAAGAGTGAGCCATCGCCTCTCTAAAAGAAGTCGAATAGATTATCTTA
>JAZDLB010000047.1:0-10083 GCA_043802565.1 Candidatus Zixiibacteriota bacterium
TCCCTTAAAAGATTTGTGAAAAAGGAAAAGATCGAAGGCGGGTTTTTCTATGGGTTAGGTGCGGTGAAGAATGTAACCCTGGGTTATTTTAACCTGGAGAAGAAAGAGTATAAAGAAAAAACTTTCAAAGAAGGTTTTGAATTAACCAGCTTAGCTGGAGACGTAGCGTTTTCAAATGAGAAGATAATTGTTCATGCTCATGTTACCTTAGCAGATGAGGATTTTAAGACCTTTTCCGGACATTTAGGAAAAGCTATTGTTACAGCAACCGTGGAATTAGTTTTTAATCTTATTGAAGAAAAGATTTTAAAAAAACCTGATCCGATAACTGGCTTGAACCTTCTGGACTTGAAAGGTTAATAAAGATGCAGTCAAATAATATTCTCACCTTAACTACAGATTTTGGTAAAAATGGCAGCTATGTTGGTGCAGTTAAAGGTGTGCTTCTCAAGATTAATCCCCGGATAATAATTATTGATATTACTCATGAGATCTCCGGTTTTAACATTTTGGAGGGGGCTTTAGTTTTAAACTCTTCTTATCCATTTTTTCCAAAAGGAACGATTCATTTGGTAGTAGTTGATCCAGGTGTCGGAGGAAAGCGAAAAGGGATTTTGATCCAGACGGATAATCATTATTTCATTGGTCCGGACAACGGGTTATTCAGTTTTATCTTTGAAAAAGAAAAAATAAGGGAGATCTTCGATTTGACCAATTTAAAATATTTCTTAAATAAACCCTCCACCACTTTTCAGGCCAGGGATATTTTTGCACCGGTTTCAGCCTATCTATCCTTGGGAGTTGACCCGAAAGAGTTTGGCTCTATAACTAAGGAATGCTATAAATTCAAATTGTCCCAACCTGTTTATAAAAGTGATTATATTACAGGAGAAATAATATATATTGATAGATTTGGAAATCTGGTTTCTAATATAAATTCTAATCTGATAAAAGAAGAAAAAATGGTTCAGATTAAAATCAGAAATAAAAAATTGGGTCATCTCCGAAATTATTATGCAGAGGTAAAAGAAGGTGAAATTATTGCCCTGATAGGGAGCAACAATTTATTAGAAATAGCGGTCAATCAGGGTAATGCTCAAAAAATATTAAAAGCTAAAATTGGAGATAAAATCACAATTGAAAAAATTAAGAAGTAAAACCGGCATAAAGTTAAAGAAAAAGAAGGTTCTAACTAAGGCTGGATTAAAATACAGAGAAAGACCCTCCTGGGATCAATATTTTATGAATATCGCTCGTTTAGCCTCCACCCGTTCTACCTGTCTCAGACGCCAGGTGGGCGCAGTAATTGTCAAAGATAAGAAAATCTTAGCCACAGGTTATAATGGAGCTCCCAGCGGACTTAAACACTGTCTGGATCTTGGATGTCTGAGAGAAAAATTGGGTATTCCATCTGGTGAAAGGCATGAGCTTTGCAGGGCTACTCATGCGGAACAGAATGCTATTGTTCAGGCCGCAACTTTCGGGATTAGCATAAGAGATAGCATAATTTATTCAACCGCACATCCCTGTATTTTATGTTCAAAACTTCTTATTAATGCCGGGATAAAAAGGATAATAATAGAGGATAGCTATCCAGATGAGATGTCCCGGAAGATGTTAAAGGAAGCTGGAGTGATAATTGAAATTCTGAGAGAAGGAGTAAAAAAGCACCTAGGTAAGAGAGGTAGAAAAAGATGAAATGCCCTTTTTGTGGAAATGAAGAAGATAAAGTGATAGATTCTCGCACCTCTCAGGAGGGAAGGTCGGTGAGAAGAAGAAGGGAGTGTGAGAAGTGCGGGAAAAGGTTCACCACCTATGAATATGTGGAGAACGTTTCCTTGACTGTGGTTAAAAATGATGGCAGAAGGGAAGATTTCGACCGGCAAAAACTGCAAAGAGGAATAGAGCTTGCCTGCAATAAAAGGCCTATAAGTTTGAAAAAGATTACCTCTTTGGTAGATGAGATAGAAGAGGAGTTGCAGGGTCTGTCCAAAAAGGAAGTTACCTCAAAAGAGATAGGGGAACTGGTAATGAAAAAGCTTAAGGATTTAGATGAGGTCGCTTATGTCCGCTTTGCCTCGGTCTATCATAAATTCAAGGATATAAATGAGTTTTTAGCTGAGCTTCAGGGTTTGCTGGGGTCTTGAAAAAATATGTAGGTTAAGCATGGCGGAGACTGCTTAACGAAATAGATGATGAAAAATAGATTGTCAACCAGTCCTTCGGACATGGTTGACCTACACATCTTCTTAGTAGAAAATCCTCGTATCCAAACTTTTTTCAATAATTATCAATTGACAAAATATCAAAATAGATATTATTTAAGCTTGCTTGTGAAATAGTAGGGTGATTTTTTTTACAGGATTTAAAATAGATAATGCCAGAAAAAAAAGAGATGTCCTTTTTAGACCATTTGGAAGAATTTAGATCGAGATTGATCAAGTGCCTTGTGGCTATACTTATTATCTCTATTGCAGCTTTCTTCTACTCAGATAAGTTAATAGACTTTATAGCCAAGCCCTTACCTGGAGTATATTTTATGGGACCGGCTGAAGCTGTATATGTTCGAATGAAAATAGCCATGATCTTAGGAGCTATCATAAGCTCACCGGTTATCCTCTACCAGCTCTGGCAGTTTGTGGTGCCTGGACTTTTGGAGAAAGAAGTAAAAGTTGTGGTTCCTTTAGTAATTTTATCCACGCTCTCCTTTTTGATCGGATCTTCTTTCGCCTTTTTGGTGGTTCTGCCTAATATGATTAAATTCCTTTTATCCTTTGGAACAGACAAACTCCATCCCTGGATAAAAATCGATGATTACTTGAGCTTTATAGGCTATACCACTTTAATTTTTGGAGCGGTTTTTGAACTGCCCATAATTTCATATTTCCTTGGTAAGGTTGGAATTATTTCCTCTATGACTCTGAGAAAGGGGAGAAGGTATGCTGTGGTAGCCATTCTGATATTAGCCGCTTTCGTTACTCCTACTCCGGACGTTTTCAATATGATGCTTTTAGCAGTCCCCCTTTATCTTTTGTATGAGGTCAGTATTATAGTTCTGATAATATTGGATAGTAGAAAACGGAAAAAACTTAAAGGAGAGGTTGAATGAAAAAGCTGGCAATTTTATTTTTAACATTTTTCTGCTCATTTTCTTTCACTCAAAAAACATATTCAAACTCAGATTCTCTTAAAATTGTTGCCTTAGATGAGGCCCTGAAATGCATTAAGATGAAAAAAGAGGATTTGACTTTTAGAAATGATTACCTGGAAGTTGACGCGTTTAGGTTGAAGAAGATAGATGAGTTAATGAAAGACCCTATAAAGATCTCGCAATTCTCAGAGGGGATAGGGATGAGTTTAGCACGGGGCAATATTTCGCCCTTTGCTCTTCTGGAGAATGGATTTAAATACTTAATCCGAGAATCTACAATAATAAATAATTCCAAATTTAAAGAAGAATGGAATCTATATCCTGAAGAAAAAATATTTAAAAAGAAAGATCTAAAGAGAATTGCTAAACTACCAGAAATGTTAAGAGAAGCTATAAGCTATTTATGCCTGGGCTTGATTAAAGCTGATAGTGGATGGCAAGAAACATTGAAAGGGCTTTCTCCTAATGAGATCGATTCATTAAAGAATTTTTTCCCTGTTCTTATCTTGGAAGATGTAAATGACGAATTCAAAAGCGTTGAGGAGATGGATAAAGAACAAAAATATGAGGAAAAATTGGCTAAAGATTTGATTCCTCTGGCAGAAAAATTTAAACTCGAAAAAGCTTATCCTCAAAATATTGAACTGTGTAAGATGGTGGAGAAAGCGATTTCTATTTTAAATGAATACCTATCCACATCCCCGAAAATAAAATCAAATGAGAATGATATGATAATTACAACGAAAACAGAATATGGCGAAATCGTAGTGGGAGGATTTGGCTCTTCAATTTATAAGGGGAATCCGAGGATAATAATTGATTTGGGCGGTGATGACCAGTATATTCTATCTTCCTCAAAGCAATCTTCGGTTATCTTAGATTTTGGAGGAAATGATACCTACCAAAGCGTAGATGACTATACTTCAGGTTCCGGTTTTTGGGGAACAGGTATTCTGATTGATAAATCCGGGGATGATAACTATATGGGCAGGAATTTCTCTCTGGGAGCAGGGCTTTTTGGAGTAGGAATTCTTATCGACGACGAGGGTAACGATAAGTATTTCGGGGACATTTTTACTCAAGGCGCCGGGAGTTTTGGTATCGGTATTTTATCAGATATACAGGGAGCGGATCAATATAATGGAGCTTTATATGCCCAGGGATTTGGTTTTGTTTCTGGTTTTGGAGCGCTATTTGATTCAACCGGTAACGATTCCTATTACGCTGGAGGAAAATATAAAGATATCCTTAGATACAAAGATCATTATCTGAGTTTATCCCAGGGATTTGCTTATGGTCTAAGGCCGATTATGTCTGGCGGATTTGGATTCCTCTGTGATTTTTCAGGGAATGATATTTATATCTCAGACATTTTTGGACAGGGAGCAAGCTACTGGTGGGGGCTGGGAAGTCTAATAGATTTTTCAGGAAATGATAAATATATTTCATATCAATATGCTCAGGGAGCAGCCACCCATATGACTCTGGGGTTACTTTTAGATAAGTCTGGCGATGACGATTATATCTCGCATGGAGTCTCTCAAGGATGTGGTCATGATTTAGCCTGTGGTATACTGGAGGATCAAACTGGAAATGACAACTATCTCTCCTTTGACCTTTCTCAGGGAGCAGGTAGTGCTAACGGATTAGGTATTCAGATGGATTACCAAGGAGATGATAGTTACCTGGTGACTTTAAAAAGTAATACTCAGGGTTATGGTAATCCGAGGAGAGAATATGGTTCTATAGGAATCTTCTTAGATTTGTCAGGTAAAGACAAATATTCTGGAAACGGAGAGGATAATACCTGGTGGACTACACCTTCAATGTGGGGAGTTGGTGTTGATGGTGA
Source organism: Candidatus Zixiibacteriota bacterium (assembly GCA_043802565.1). Classification (GTDB taxonomy): domain Bacteria; phylum Zixibacteria; class MSB-5A5; order MSB-5A5; family RBG-16-43-9; genus CAZMZF01. The sequence goes on from JAZDLB010000047.1 coordinate 5,004, forward strand.
ATTTTTAAAAGCTGGTAGCAAGTAGCTTGTAGCCAGTAGCAAAAAGAAGATAAGAGGAGCGAATATGAAAATTGCTTTAGGTGCGGATCATAAAGGATGTCAATATAAGGAAAAGGTAAAAATATTCCTTCAGGGAAAAGGATATGAGGTTAGAGATTTTGGCACTTTTTCTGAGGAATCAGTGGATTATCCTGATTTTGCATTTAAGGTGGCTAAAGCTGTTTCAAATGGAGACGTAGAAAGAGGGATTTTATTCTGCTGGTCAGGAATAGGAATGTGCATCTCAGCCAATAAGATTAAAGGGATAAGAGCGGCTCTATGTTTAAATGAAGAAATGGCTAAGCTCTCTCGTGAGCATAATGATTCCAATGTTCTTTCCCTTTCTGCTAAATTTATACCTGAAGAAAAGCTTCTGAAAATTGTTGAGGTCTGGTTGAACACCTCTTTTGAAGGAGGCAGACATCAGAGAAGATTGGATAAAATTTCCTTAGAAGAGAGAATGTAGAGGAGGTCTTTAGACCTCCATAGAAAATGGAAGGCTGAAGCTTTCCGCTACATAAAGATTTTTCGTAGTGCAACCCTTTCAGGGTCGCCAAAGTGAGGAGAGAATGTAGTGGAGGTCTTTAGACCTCCATTAAAAAGTGGAAAGCTGAAGTCTCAAGACCTTGATGGCTTTCCGCTACAAAATGAAACTCAAGGAGTGTTTATTATGAATAAATTAAAAGAGGTTGATCCAGAAATCTATGCCGCGATCTTAGGAGAGACCAAAAGGGAGGCATATCAATTAGAGCTCATCGCCTCAGAGAATTTTGTAAGCGAAGCCGTCTTAGAAGCTTTAGGCTCGGTTATGACTAATAAATACGCTGAAGGTTATCCGGGAAAAAGATATTATGGTGGATGTAAGTATATGGATATGGTGGAGAATTTAGCACGAGAGCGAGCTAAACAACTATTTGGATGTGAACATGTGAACGTACAGCCTCATTCTGGCTCCCAGGCAAATATGGGGGTTTATTTTTGTGTTCTAAAACCGGGTGATACTATCCTGGGTTTAAACCTTTCTCACGGAGGACATCTGACCCATGGCTCACCAGTTAATTTCTCCGGGAAATTTTTCAAAGTATGTTTTTATGGAGTTAGAAAGGATACTGAAGTTTTAGATTATACTGAAGTTTTACAAATAGCTAAAGACTGTAAGCCAAAATTAATTGTGGCCGGGGCAACCGCTTATCCCAGGATTTTAGATTTCTCAAAATTTCGTCAGATAGCGGATGAGATTGGTGCATACCTGATGGTAGATATCGCTCATATAGCCGGATTAGTTATAGCAGGAATTCATCCTTCACCAGTGCCCTATGCTGATTTTGTAACCTCTACCACTCATAAAACCTTACGTGGTCCCAGGGGAGGGATGATTATGTGTAAGGAAAAATATGCCAAGGAGCTGGATAAAGAGATAATGCCGGGCATACAGGGTGGTCCACTTATGCATGTGATTGCCTCCAAAGCTGTGGCTTTCAAAGAAGCTCTGGAACCTTCTTTTAAAGAATATCAACATCAGATTGTAAGGAATGCTAAGACTTTAGCTCAAGAGCTTATTAATTATGGTTATCACGTAGTAGCTGGCGGAACAGATACCCATTTAATGCTGGTTAGCTTTGTAGAGAAAAAGATAACTGGAAAGGTGGTAGAGGAGGCATTAGATAAAGCCGGGATAACAGTTAATAAGAATACGGTCCCGTTTGATCCGCAAAAACCTTTTATCACCTCTGGTATAAGAATCGGAACTCCTGCGGTTACTACTCGGGGAATGAAGGAGCCAGAAATGAAAATAATTGCCGGGCTTATCCATGAGACTATCTCAAATTTAGGGAATGAAGAGATCTATAAGAAAGTAAGAAAAGAAATCGAAGAGCTCTGTCAGCAGTTTCCTTTGTATAAAGAAAGGTTAGAAAAAGAATAAATCAAATGTAGCGGTCCGCCAGAGGCGGATCAGACCTCCATAAATATATTAGTTCGTAACGTCCGACCTTTGCGTCGGACGTGATTATCGAAATCGCCCGACATTATAGTCGGGCGTTACGAAAGCCTAATTTAAAGATGAGCATTCATAAGGATAGAATCAGAGCGGTTTTGAAAGGGGAGAGGCCTGACCGGGTGCCGATTTCTTTATGGAGACATTTTTATGATAAAGAGTCAAGTGCTTCAGGGTTAGCAGAGGCAATGACAGCTTTCCAGAAAAAATATGATTGGGACTTTATGAAAGTTAACCCACGGGCAAGCTATCATATCGAAAGCTGGGGAGCAAAGATAAAATTCAGCCAGAATCCTTTAATTAAGACTAAAGTTATTGAGTATCCGGTTAAAAAAACTGAAGACTGGAAAAGATTAAAAGTGCTAAATTCAGCAGATAAAGCATTGGCAGAACAGTTGAAAGCTCTTAAGTTGATTAAGAAAAGACTTAAAGCTGAAATATTCATTGTTGAAACAATCTTTACACCTTTATCCATTGCTGGAGATTTAGTAAAAGAGGAAAAAGTTTTAATAAAAGAATTAAGAGAGAATCCAGAGTTAATTCATACTGCTTTAGAAATTATTACTGAGACTTTTACGAGTTTCGCAGTTGAATGTTTGAATGCGGGAGCAGATGGAATTTTCTTTGCCACTACCGAGTGGGCAACTAAAAATCTTTTAACTGAGGAAGAATACATAGAATTTGGCAAAACTTATGACCTGAAAGTTTTAAATAAAGTAGAATCGGCTGAGTTTAATATTCTGCATATCTGTAAAAGCCATAATTTTCTTAAACTTCTCTCTGATTATCCTGCAAAGGTGGTAAACTGGGATTCGATTGATCCGACAAATCTAAATTTAAAAGAGGGAGCAAAAATATTGCATAAAATAGTTATGGGTGGAATAGACCAGGAGAATTTATTACTAAAAGGAACCTCAGATAAGGTTACAAAAGAAATAAAAGAGATAATTGAGCTTAACCAGAAAGTGAATTTGATCCTGGGACCAGGATGCGTAATATCTCCACAAACACCCGAAGAAAATCTGGAAGCAGTAAGAAGAGCTGTAGAAAACTTATAACTTAGCAAAAAAGTTGTTTTTATGTAGAGGAAGGCCGTTCCTATGGATCCCCGATTTTGGGTCTTGATGACAATTTCGGACAAGGTCTTGTCCGCCAGAGGCGGATCAGCCTTCCATTTTAATTATTTGATGTTTTAAGACCTCAACGATAGTAAAAAAAGGAGAAAGAGATGAAAATGAAAGAAAAAAAGATTATTGAGGAGATAAAAGAATTAGCAAAATCTAAAAGTAAAAGGGAGGATGTTCTTAAGGAAACAGTGAGAGTATTGAAAGATCATTTTGATTACTATAACTGGGTAGGGATTTATCTTTTGGAAGGTGAAGAACTAGTGCTTGGTCCATTTTCAGGTAAACCTTCACCTCATACCAGGGTCCGTTTAAATAGTGGAATATGCGGGGCGGCCGCCAGTCAGAAAAAATCTATAATTGTCCCGGATGTTAAAGCCGATCCGATGTATTTAGCTTGTAGCCTGGAAACTAAATCGGAGATAGTTGTTCCTATAATGACAAGGGAAGAGGTCTGGGGTGAGATAGATATAGATTCTGATAGATTGGATGCTTTTACAGAGGAAGATAAGCATTTATTAGAAGAGATCAGCTCCATTTTAGCTGAATTATTTTGATTTTTCTTGTGTTTTAGCTTGCATCTAATATGAAAGGAAATGCATAAGAAATGAATTATTTACTAATAATTTAAAGTTATTAAATTATTTCGTATTGCAAACATTCAAATTACATTAATAACTAACTACATAATATATAAAGCATTATAAATGATATTTAAAGTATTACATTATACTCATATCCTAACCTTTCTCTATACTCATTAAAAATTTGCTAACGGCATATCTTTTGCATTTCTCATAGGAAAATAGACATACTTAGAAAGGATAAAAATGGAACAGGAAACCTCTAAAGACAGTTTAAAATATCAACTTCTAAGGCTCTTAGCTATAAGGATTAACAGCTCAGCTCCCATTAAAGAAATCATTCAAGAAGGAATAGATAAAACACTGGAAATAATGGGATTGGAAGCTGGTTCAATTGCTTTATGGGATGAGGATACAAAAGAATTAATCTATGAAGCCATATCCGGTAAACCCGATAAAGCTGATTTCCTTTCAGCCATAGAAAAAAGTGCTATTCAGACGATGAGAAAGGATTTTAAAATTGAGTCTATATATCTGACCCTACAAAAAGATGGGTTATATAGCCTTTTCTCCTATCCGATTAGAGCAGATGGCAGATTATTAGGGGCAATAACTGGATTAAGCTCAGGAAACAGAAATCTAATTTTAGAGGAGGAGTTTTTAGAAGCTTTGGGGAGTCAGTTAGGATTAGGAGTTTCTAAAGCTGAAGGGTATCTTACTAAGGCTGAGAAGAGAAAGATGGAAGAGGAAAAAGAACAAGCTTTAAAATCTGAAATGCTTTCTGCCATAACTCTTACTTCTGGAACTGTAAATCATGAAATTAATAACCCTTTAACTGCGATTTTAGGAAATGCACAACTGCTTTTAGCTCGTAAAGAATATCTTGATCAGGAGACCGTGGAAAAGCTAAAGAAGATTGAAGAAAATGCTCTGAAGATAGAAGAGGTTACTCACAATCTTCTCAGAATAATTGAGCCGGTGATTGTGGAATATGCACCTGGAGTTAAGATAATAGATCTAGCAGGTTCTAAAAAGAGAGAATTTTCCTCTGAATCTTAATAGTACCAACACATAGCAGAGCGTCTCGGCTATTAACTCTAAAAATAAAACAATAAAAAGGCGAACAATCTCGCCTTTTTATTGTTTCTTATTCTTGGCTTATCCTACTTCAACCTTTTTCTCTTCAGCTCTGAGAGGTTCAGTTAATATGGTTTTTGCCTTCAAACTATCAATTCTTTCCTTTTTTAAGCGGATTAATACTCCTAAGGAGATTAACATAAACATAAGGGAATTGACCTGTCTGAAGATCTCTCCATAATTAAAAATGCTATCCAGAA
>JAZDLB010000048.1:0-4129 GCA_043802565.1 Candidatus Zixiibacteriota bacterium
TCTATTGCCTCCTGGATTACCTTTAATCGCTTAACCTCTCTTATGCTCATCCTGATAATGTTATTTTCTGCCATAATACTCCCTGTTTTTTAAGGGGAAATTATAGCTAGGTCTTAGGACATTTCTACTTTGGTAATTTAGGACATTATCATTTTGGTGTAACACTATCTTCTTGGTAAAAAAAGTTCAAACTGACTTTAGTCAGGTCCAACGCCACTAAGGTGGCTATGAAAGACCTGTCTTCATCAAGGAGAGGGTGAGGGAGAGGTTTTAATTTTTATCTTTAATTTTCCTTTTTAGATAAGTGCAGATAATCAAAAATCTGTTAGTATTATGGTTGTTCGAAAAATCTTCGCTTTAAATCCTTCACAATTTCCTTGTCTATATTTTTAAATGCCTTATCCTTGAAATTCTCTTCCACCATATAGTTTTTAAAAACTTCCCATCCTTTTTCCTTTTCACCTTTCTGAACATAATTCAAAAATATTGAAATAACTTTTCCCATATAGTAATCTGAACCCTTTTCCTCAATCTCCATTTCTTTTATTTCCTTCTCGATTTCGCTTATTTTCTCTTCATAATAAAAAGGAAACTCCGGAGATGCTTCTTGATATCTATCCTTTTTCCAGGTATAGACTAAATCAACGCTGGGCGAGCAGGCATGGCAGAGATCCATATACATATTCACTTCCCATTCCGCATCTAAAATTAAAAGCTCATCTACATTATCCCCATTCAAATCCAGAATACCATAAATAACCTGGGTTTCCGGTAGCTGGGGAAGGAACTCCCTCACCTTTTGATCTTTTACCTGAAATATCTTCAAATACTTACAGGTCCAGCAGTTTCCACCGGTCCCACCGGTTACGATTAATTCTTTTAGACCATCTTTATTTAAATCTTTAACTCCACTGCTATCTCCATTTAAACTATTTCCCAACTCATATAACCACTCCACCGAATTAAAGATCTCAGTTAATTTTGTTCCTTTAAGTTCAAAGATAACCAGACTATCCTGACGATCTAAATCTTTTGACTCCTCCTGGCTGATTATAGCTATCACCTGCTGATGCTTATTATCCAGACTTTCAAAGATAGTATCCTTAACGCTATAACCCTCTTTCAAATTTGCAGCTATCTCCTTCTGAAAAATCTCTCTGGTATCCTTTTCTTTTTTCTTAAACAGGAGTGAAAATAAGAGAATAAGAACTATTACCCCGATTAAAATCAACCCTGAAATATAAATATGTTTTTTCTGCATATCCTAATAGGTCAGTTTTAGCAAAAATAAATAAACTCTAAGATATTGTCAAAGGAAATAATGGTTGAAGTGAGGAAATGTAGGGGCAATTCATGTCCAGTATGGATCCATCTGGAAATTGCCCCTACAAAAAAATTCTGTCATTGCGAGGAGTCTCCCCGCCTTTGGCGTGAGGACGACGAAGCCATCCCTACACAGTAAACGGATTGCTTCGCCCCGATAAATCGGGGCTCGCAATGACAAAGTGGTAAACTCCTGTTCCCCTCAACCTGGGTCAATCGTCCTACCTTGAGGACAAGCTGGGAATACCGATAAGTCTTTCAGCATTTCCTTTATCTCGTAATCCTGAAAGTTCTCTAATATCTCTTTATTTAGTTGAATTTTCTCTTTTTTCAGATTTAACCGGTAAGAACCAATGCGGTTGTTTTCAATAAGAGCCATCTCTGAAGGTGAAAGCTCTTTCTTCAGTCGGTAAATATATTTCCCCTGGTTATCCCCTTCTTCCAAATCCAATTTATGTATCCAGCCATCTTCTTTTTTAAAAACTGCCCAGGTTAGTTTGAATAAATACCTGAAACTTTTATGGCTGAGCAGAAGCCTTCTGCCATTTAGAATAACCGTATATTTACCCTTAACCAAACTTCCATCTAAAATAAGTTTGCTTTTGGTAGAATCTCTTCTCCAGGAATTGAATGTAGGGGCGTATTGCCTTACGCCCCTACCAATTTTCCCGGACGCTTGAAGCTTTATCTCTTCTTTTAGCCGAAGAGCCACCTTTTCAGGAATTATATTTTTCAACTCCTCTAATTTTATTTCCTTAATCTGGTTTTTAGAGGTAACTCCTTTCAGGGATAGTTTCCAGAGAAAATTTCGTCCTAACCCTGAGACCTTTAATTTTGCTATTTCAATCATATCCTGACCTATCCCAAACTGAACTTGCCCTGCTAAATCCTTTAAAAACTTTTCCAATCCCTCCCCGCAATTCAAAATCCGGGCAATGGCAGAGGTAGAATCTAAAAGCCAGGCAAGTTCCTGGGCAATCTGAGAGATAAAACCACTTCTTAGACCATATTCATTTTCTAAATCACGGAGGGGAGCAGGAGTTATCCAGTCACAGAAAAACAAAGAAAGTTTAAGTCTGGAAAGTTGCCTGGAGGATAACTGCCCACTGGAGATGGATAAAAACTCTTTTAACCTTTGCTCTAAGATACTATCCTGAGTAAATCTTCCTTTTAGTTTTTCTTGATAAACCCGGTTCTCTATTTCAAAAAAAGAAAGAGGTGTATAAATCCTTTCACCATCTTTAGTCTTCAGTAGTTCATAAAACCAGTCCCATGGGTCTCCGGTTGGATCCATTGTGGACCGATTCGGATTAACAGGTTCGAATGAGCTTTCTTTTTCCAATTTTCTCTTAATCGCTAAACCCGTTTCAATTTTTATTCCCTGGAGAGATATAACTTTCCCCAAAGCAGTTACATAAAGGTTATCTTTTCCATCTGGGGTTAATATATTTTCCTCAATCAATTTTGAAATTCTTTCCTTTAGAACATTTTGATCTTGATTTAAAATGTCAGATGAAAAGGTGTTGGCTAAATACTTTTCCAGCCCTGCAGAATCTTTTGCCAGGCCCGAGGATACCAGGTCGAGGATAACATCCTCTAAATCTATTTTATCCAAAACTGGAATCAGTTTTTCTTCCTTGCCTTCGATATACTTATCCCAGAGTGAATCGAAATGAAACTGATTACCTGCTAAAAGAACTGACCGGCCAAACTCTTTTTCAAATCCAAATCTTCCAGCTCTTCCAGACATATTCTCATATTCGTTCCAGGTTAAGGGAACCATCACTCCTTTGTCTGTAAATTCACCACTTTCATATTTCAAAGTTTCTATAAAAACCGTCCTGGCTGGAAGATTTACCCCCATGGCTAAGGTGCTGGTTGCAAATACCAGTTTAATCTCTTTTTCAAGAAAGGAATGTTCGACTAAACCTCTTTCTTCATAAGTTAAATCCGCATTATGGAAGGCAATCCCTTTTTGGAGACAATACTCTAACTTTTCCTTAAGGCTGGTAACTTCTAACTCAGCCAACTTCTCTAAAGCTTCGGAAGCAGGTTCTCCTTTGAACTCATCTGCCAAAAGAAGAGCCATCTTTATGGTTTCGTTCCTGCTTTTTAAAAAGACTAAAACCTGTTCTCCTTTCTCTAAGAGCATCACAAGATTGGGAAATAGAATTTTTTCTATATCTTCGCTGTCAACTTCTATGAATTTTTCCTCTCCTTCTTCCTGAGAGTTATATTTTCTATAGGAAAATCTTCCTTTATATAGAATCCCCTGTAAAAGCTCAACCGGTCTTTTCTTCTCTAAAAGAAACTTACATCCTGACCAGGAAGCTAATCTCTCGACTTCACCTAATACTGCAGATAAGCCAATAATCTGTGGTTTGTAACCGGAATTAAGAACTTTGAGCAAAACCAATTCTAAAACCTGGCCCCGAGAACTATCACCGATCATCTGTAACTCATCGACGATTAAAAGGTCAATATTTCTCAACAAATCTAAGTTCTTAAGTAGAAGTTGATTGAACTTCTCATATATCATAATGCCTAAATCGAAATTACCCTTTTCTAAATCTAAATCATATTCCCTTCTATCTTTTGTAGAGATAACTATTTTTATCCCCAAATTTGAATATTTTTCTTGAAAATCTGAGAACTTCTCCTCGGCAATTGCCTTAAGCGGCACCAGATAAACTGTCTTTTTTCGTTTAAAAATAGAACATATTGCCGCCATCTCTCCACAGAATGTCTTTCCGGAAGAAGTAGGGGCTGAGATTATCAGACTCTCCCCATTTAAAAGATTAAAACG
>JAZDLB010000049.1:0-3018 GCA_043802565.1 Candidatus Zixiibacteriota bacterium
ACCACCACCATGGGTAAGGCTTTAGGAGGTGCTTCAGGTGGCTGTGTCAGTGGCAGAAAAGAGTTAGTGGATTTACTGCGACAAAGAGCCAGACCCTATCTTTTCTCCAATACTGTTCCGCCGGTGATTGTATCTGCGGCAAGCAAGGTCTTAGATATTATCTCCAAGACCACTGAAAGAAGGGATAAGCTGGAGAAGAATACTTTATATTTCAGAAAAAAGATGACTGAAGCAGGTTTTGATATCAAACCAGGTATTCATCCAATTGTTCCGATAATGCTTTATAATGCTAAATTAGCTTCTGATTTTGCCAGAGACCTGTATTACGAAGGAATCTATGTTGTAGGATTTTCTTACCCGGTAGTGCCTCAGGGGCAGGCAAGGATCAGAGTTCAGATCTCAGCAGTGCACGAGACCAAACACCTGGACAAGGCTATCGAAGCCTTCACCAAGATTGGAAAAAAGTATGATATCCTGGGAAAGGATAAAGAGCAGATAATCGAAAAATATGGGCTATAAAAGAAATGTCAAATGTCGGATAACGAATGACGGATGAATAAAATGTAGTGTAGGGGCATCTGCCATCGGCGGACTGCGTCTGCCCTTTATTTTTTAATAGTGTCTGAGGGAGGAAGGGTGGAGACCCTAAAATCTGGGTTTCGCAAAGCTCAACAAGCTCCACCCCCTACGCGACTTGACAAAACAAAAGGAACCGTTTGCAGATTTAAGTTTTCCAGAGGTATTACCTGAATAGCCTTTGCCAAAACTGAGATTTTGTAAGTAAACTCTTCCTGTTATAATTCCGATAAATAAAAAAGAACATTCTGATCTAATCATACAAAAGGGGGGTCGGATCTATACCTTAGATGGTGATTTAGTGCGGGAGATAGAGCATAATAAAACAGAAGATGATCCGGCAGCCGGGTATGATTACTGGGATTTAATCAATCGGAATACCCAGGCAGTGGTATCCGGGATTTATCTTTACAGCATAGAGTCAAAATCCGGGACCGAGGTCGGTAAATTTGTGATCATAAAATAAGACTCTAAGAGTTAAAAATAAGCCATCCAGAAGGATGGCTTATTTTTTTCCGGGATAAGGGGTTTCTTGACTAAGATTTCTTATCCCTTATTTCCATCAATATAAAGTTCAAAGCGAAAAGCAGACAGCCGACTGCAAACCTGAAAGCGCTCTGTGACCCTACGCCCATGGGCATGACGTTAGCAAGCCTGAAGATTATAGCTAAGATGAAGGCAATAGCAGCCAGGACAATTAAAATGTTAGCCCAGGTTTTCATATAAACCTCCTGTTCTGGTTTAGGGTTAATAGTAAATGGTTAATAGAAAAAAACTTCCCCGTTGATTGAATTATAAGTTAAAATTAGAGAAAACAGTTGTCAATAAAAATGTGTGGATTTTTTAAAAATTCAGTTAATCTATAAAGTTAAGTTGTTCTCAACCCGGGTAGATCTTTGAACCTCACCTTTTTCCCTCTCTTTTTTAAGGATTGGTAAAGATTAATACTAAGACACTTTTATGGTAACTCCAAAAGAATTTTTAAGCAAAAAAAGGTTTTTCCTTGATTTCCCTCAAAAATTTGATTAATTAGTTTCGTTTATTGAAAGGGTCTTACTGCGAAAGTGGCGGAACTGGCATACGCGCTGGATTTAGGATCCAGTGCCCTCAAGGCTTGGGGGTTCAACTCCCCCCTTTCGCACTAATTCCGTTAGTTACGGTTTGTAGAGAAGTATGAGAGGAGGAAAATTTGAAGGTTAATGTTACTGAAGAAAAAGCCTGGAAAAGAGTTTTGGAAATTGAGATACCGGTGGAGAAGATCAAGGATGAGTTCGATTCGGTATATCTGGAGTATCAGAGAAAAGCTAAAGTCCCTGGTTTTCGTCCAGGAAAAGCGCCATTAGAGCTGATCAAAAAGCGTTACAAAGATACAGCTACCAAGGATGTCTTAGAAAACCTTTTACCTGAAGCTTATCAGGAGGCAGTTAAACAAACCAATTTAATCCCTTTAACCCTGCCTCTTTTGAAGGATATAGAGTACCAGGAAGGATTGCCCTTGAAGTTTAAAGCTCAAATTGAGATTCGACCGGAAATAGAACCAAAGGATTACAAAGGATTGCAACTCAAAAGAAAAATCGTTGAGATAAAGGAGGAACATACTCATAACACCTTAAATTATCTTCAGGATAAAAATGCGGAATTACATTCAGTGGAGAGGGAGGCAAAGGATGGGGATTTTTTAGTGGTGGATTTAGAGGAGATAGCTGAAGGAGAAGCTAAGATTAAAAGGAAAACTGAAAATCAAACCATCTGGTTAAAAAAAGAAAATCTTTTAACTGAATTTTATCGTGGATTTTCAGGTGCAAAAGCAGGCGAGGAAAAAGAGATCGAAGCGGTCTATCCCCAGGATTATTTTGAGAAAAGCCTGGCTGGTAAAATCATTAAATATAAAGCTAAGATAAAAGAGCTAAAGGAGAAAATCCTTCCAGAGATAAATGATGATTTTGCTAAAAGCCTGGGTGAATATAAAAGCTTAGAGGAGCTGAAGAGTAAGATAAGAGAAGATCTAAAAATAAAGGCAAGGCAGGATGCAGAAAAGGATTTAGCCAATCAGGTTATAAAACAGGTAGTGGAGAAGAATAGCTTCGAGGTGCCTGAATCTCTTCTGGATCTTTATCTGGATTCTGTGATAGAGGATTTTAAGAAAACATATAAGAAAGTGGATGAAGAGAAAATCAGAGAACAATATCGGGAGTTAGGTTTAAATCGGATCAGGTGGGAGTTTATAAGGAGAGAGATAGCTGCAAAAGAGAAAATCGAAGTTACTAAAGAGGAGACAGATAAGTGGGTGGAGAATTTTGCTAAAGCCAATTCCATAGAGCTAAAACAGGCTAAAGAATTTATTGCTCAGAATAAAAAAATTGAGGGTATAAAGGATACCATCTTAGAGAATAAAGTGATAGAGTTTATCTTAAATAACTCTAAGATTAAAGAGGAGATTGT
>JAZDLB010000050.1:0-2515 GCA_043802565.1 Candidatus Zixiibacteriota bacterium
GGCTACCACTCAACTCTGGAAAGGCCACCATTTCTATCTTATTTTCAACCTCTGGAGTGTATCCGCCTGAGGCGGATAGCTTTACCTGTCCGCCCAAATGAATTTGGCAAACCTATCCGCGAAGCGGAGACTCCGTCTGGCGCCCTATCCTACGGATCTGTAGGACGGGCGAGCTGGCTCGTAGCCACCGTAGGAAAGGTTTGCACTCCAAAAGCGTCTTAACAAACACTCCTCAGAGCTCTCATCTCATTTAGGAGGTTGGGTTGATTTCGGAAGATCTTTCTTCAAAGTATCAAGTTGTGGAACTTTTACCTTCTCCATTCCTGGTTCTTCTATCCCTGGTATCGTGATCTTTTCAGACTCTTCAGTTATACCAGACTTAGCGTCTTTACCGAATTTTTGAATCTCCATACTCAACCCCGGCATAACAGATTTAGCCAACCCAAAAAATGGGATCTGTGGAGTTTGCCAGATATCCGATACTTCTTTTTTCTCCGAGACATATTGCATATGCGTGCATTCAAAACTACCAGCCGCAGTTTTCAAAGTTTCCTTACCCAAGCTCTTGAACTCCCCTGTATCTTTGACCTTTTCTTTTTCTCCTTTCATCGGAGCATTTACCATCTGCATAATCTCCGCAGAAAGCTCCATCGGTTTATCCTGATTATGCTTGAGGATCATCCGGATCATATTCCCCTGTTTTTGTGGATCTCCAGAGATAAGCATTTTCACGATATCAATACTTTTACTTTTTGGATCATCGGTCTGATATTCATACCAGAAAAGCTCTTTACCCTCAGGCGATTTTTCTTTCCCTACGATAGCAAACCTCGCAATGACTTCAACCTTTTCCTGTGGATAAGTCAACTTGTATTCTGCATAACTCCCTACCTCCGGCATTTTGAACTCACCGAACATTTTAGGGGTTTTCCCTGGCATAGGGATTCCAGGCATCTGGGCATCTGCTATTTGGGATATAAAAAATACCAACAGCAGAAGCCCCATAGCTTTTTTAGAGAACATAAACACCTCCTTATGTTTTGCGATTGACTTTTAGTTAATCTTTTTGGACTTTAGCCTTTAGACTTTAGACTATTGCCTTTCTTTTTAAAGCCTCTCATCAACTTAAGAATAATCCCCTTCTGAATATGTAATCTGTTCTCTGCCTGATCAAAAACTGCTGAGTTTTTTCCATCCATTGCTTCATCCGTAATCTCCTCACCCCGATGAGCAGGTAAACAGTGCATTATTAAGCAATCCTTCTTAGCATGTTTGAGCAGTTCAGAATTAACCTGAAACTTTCGTAGGAGACTGGTTTTTATCTCATATAAATCCTCTTGCCCCATACTCGCCCAGACATCCGTATAGACCACGTCTGCATTTTTAACTGCCTCAATCGGTTCAAAAGTCAAAGTTATCTTGCTTATCTTTGATTTTTTTGCCTTTTCCAAAACATCTTTATCCGGCAAAGTTTCAGGAGAGGTGCCAATTCTCAAATCCAGAGGAATTAGTGATGCCGCATCCAGCCAGGAGTTACATACATTGTTCCCATCTCCTAAATAAGCAATGGAAACGTTTTCAATTTTCTTTTTCCTTTCCCAGATAGTGAACAGATCTCCCATAACCTGGCAGGGATGATATAGGTCAGTCAAAGCATTGATCACCGGAATCTCGGAGAATTTAGCTAATTCCTCAACTCCTGAATGTTCAAAGGTACGGATAACAATAAGATCTACCATCCTTGATAAAACCTTAGCTCCATCATAAAACCATTCCCTTTTTTCGGGGTCATCTTTTCTGCCCAGTTTGAATTCATCCTTAGTAATATAGAGAGATTTTCCACCCAACTGTTGAATCCCCACCTCAAAACTAATCCTGGTTCTTAAAGATGGTTTATGGAAGATACAGGCAACCGCTTTATTTTTAAGAGGTAAAGGTTTGATCTTCCCCTTTTTCATATCAGTGGTTAATTTAAAAACCTCTTTTATTTCTTTTGTAGAAAAATCTGAAACCGCTAAAAAATCTTTTTTCATTTTTGTTCCCTTAGTCTATGAATCGCTTTTAATTTAAGGATGATTTACTTTCAAGTCAAGGAAAATAAAAAAGCTTTTTCCATCTCTTTTTAAAGAGAGGGTTAGGGAGAGGTTTTTTTTGTAGCGGAAACCTTTAGGTTTCCATTAAAAAATGGAAGGCTGAAGCCTTCCGCTACAAAACCGTAGCGTCGGGTTTTATACCCGACGAAATAACAGAATTGGTTCTGGAAATTTAATTCCTAACAATATAAAATTCAACTTGATTCTAAGAGACATTTTATATTAATTAAAATAAAATTAACTTCAAAAAAAGAGGTCTCATGTTATTTACTAAACCAATAGAGGAAATCACCTTTGAAGACATTGAAAATTTTTGTAAGGAAGGTTTGGAAGAGTTAAGTAGATTAGAATATAAAAAAGATTTCTCATCTCAGGATACAAACTTTCAAATAGCAAAAGAAATCGCTCAAAATGATGCGCAA
>JAZDLB010000051.1:0-5468 GCA_043802565.1 Candidatus Zixiibacteriota bacterium
CGTTTTAATCCCTAGCTTATCGTAAACCAGTCTTACATGTTTTGGTCCCATTCCAGGCACATCAAGAAGAGCAATCAAGGAAGCGAATTCGGATTTTTTCAGCTTTTCATACATTTCCAATTTCCCGGTTTCTATTATTTCCTTTATCTTCAGTGCAATTTTTTCGCCAATGCCAGGAAGCTCTTTTAATTTCTCAGTATCCTTGATCTCTGAAAGTTCTCTGGTGTAACTTTCTACAGTCTGGGCAGCTTCAATATAGGCTCTGATCTTGAAAGGGTTTTCTCCCTGGATCTCCAGAATCTCTGCGATGCGATAAAATATATTGGCTATATCCTGGTTGGTCATAAAAAAACAGTTTAAAAGTTCAAAGGTTTAAGGGTTCAAAGGTTCAAGGGTTAAAGAGTTCTGCTCTCAGGCGGATGTTATCATCCGCCTATTATCCTGCTGGATGATAACATCCAGCAGGAACAAAATTTTCATTTACTTCCTGCTAATAAAATAAGGCCGGTTATGCTTAAAATAATGCCTAAAAATTTTTGTAGAGTAAAGGGTTCTCTGAAAAAGGAGAGTCCAGCTATTGCCATTATCAGGATGCCACCTGATAGAATTATTGGTCCAGCTATGGATAGTTCGCCTTTTGACCTGAAAATAAAAAAGTAAAGGATTGTGCCAATCCCCACACATATTCCGGCCAAGATGGAAAAGGTTGTCCCCTGTATTGTAGCGTCAGTTAACTTTTTACCAGTTATACTAAGGTAGATATAAAAAGCTAAGATGCATATTACGGCAGTGGATTCCAGAAGCAGGGCTCCTAACGAATCAGAAAGTTTGCCTGCAGCAAGTTTGGTGAAGATATTGTGTAAACCATAAAAAATCGCCGCTAAAATCGATGCGATAAGCCAAGCTGGCATATTCCTCCTCTCATTTTCGAAAGTTTTATTTTTAAGTTTGTTCGGGAGTTGGATTTTTCTCCCGCCAAAGGAGGGGGAATCCTGGTGACCCGAACCAGTAACCTATTTATGTGCCTGTAGGGTCCCCTGACCCGATAGGGAAAATATTGGTTTGCCAGGTCAGGGGACCTGACAAGCACGAATAGTTACATGCTTTTGAGCTTTTGAACTATTTTTTTATCATCTTCTTGAACTCAGCTTCGTTTATGGTTTTTATCCCTAACTTTTGTGCCTCAGTTAGTTTTGAGCCTGGCTCTTTTCCCACTATTACAAAATCGGTTTTCTTGCTTACAGAAGATGATACTCTTCCACCCATCTCCTCGATTATCCTTTTGGCTTCATCTCTGGTAAATGAGTCCAGACCACCAGTTAAGATAAAAGTTTTCCCGGTTAAAGGAGTAACTTCAGATTTAACTTTAATCTCAGGGAATTTAACCCCTGCTTTTTTCATTTTCTCTAAGACTTTTAAATTCTTATTGTCATGAAAGAAATTGTAAATGCTTTCTCCTACAATCGGACCTATCTCGAAAACTGAGGTTAAGTCCTCAATCGATTGTTTGGCTAAATTATCTATCGATTTGAATTCACGGGCTAAAACA
The DNA here is from genome assembly GCA_043802565.1 of Candidatus Zixiibacteriota bacterium. Classification (GTDB taxonomy): domain Bacteria; phylum Zixibacteria; class MSB-5A5; order MSB-5A5; family RBG-16-43-9; genus CAZMZF01. Next base: position 1,550 of record JAZDLB010000051.1, read on the forward strand.
TTTGCCAGATGCTCCCCGACATTCCTTATTCCCAGGGCGAAGATAAGATGAGGCAGGTCCGGGTTTTTGCTTTTCTGTATAGCATCGATTAAATTCAAAGCTAATTTTGGTCCCATCCTTTCCATCTTCTCCATCAAATCTTTCTCAGTTAGATAATATAAGTCGGCCGGGTCTTTGACCATTTCAAGGTCCACCATCTGCTCAATGAATTTATATCCCAGCCCCTCTATGTCCATTCCACCTTTGCAGGCAAAATGGGAGATCTTTTCCTTTAATTGAGCCGGACAGGCAATTCCAGTGCATCTATGAACAGCTTCTCCTGGAGGTCTTTCTACTTTAGAGCCACAAACCGGACACTTATCCGGGAAGATAAATTTCTTTTCTTTGCCAGTCCTTTTGTTCTTTATGACCATCACCACTTCGGGAATCACATCCCCAGCCCTCTGCACCAGAACAGTATCACCTATTCTCACATCTTTTTTGTTGATCTCATCTTCATTATGCAAAGTTGCCCGGCTGATCTCCACTCCCCCTACTCTAACCGGTTCTAAAATAGCCACAGGGGTTAAGGCTCCGGTTCTACCTACATTTACAAAGATATCTTTTATTTTTGTAGTTTCCTGCTGAGGAGGGAATTTCCAGGCAACTGCCCATCTGGGGCTTCGTGAAAGCTCACCCAATTTTTTCTGTAGTTCAAAATCACTAACTTTTATAACAATTCCATCCAGCTCGTAATCTAATTTATCCCTGCGAGCTAAAATTTTCTGGTAATAATCTTTTACCTCATCCAAGCTCTGGCATAATCTCACATCCTGGCTTATCTTAAACCCTAACTCTTTTAAAAAAAGGATTGTTTCATAATGGGTAGCAAGCTTTTTCCCCTGAACCGTTCCTATCCCGTAGATAAAAGAGGTCAAAGGACGGAAACGGGTTATCTTAGAATCGAGCTGTCTGACAGAACCTGCTGCTGCATTGCGGGGGTTGGCAAATAGTGGCTCACCAGTTTTTTCTCTATGTTTGTTTAACTTCTCAAATTCAGATTTGGTCAGGATGATTTCTCCCCTTACCTCTAATGATTTAGGAACAGAAACCTTTTTAGAAAAAAGCTTAAGCGGGATGGTTTTGACTGTTTTTAAATTCCGGGTTACATCTTCACCCACATATCCATCTCCGCGGGTAGAGCCCTGAACTAAAGTCCCATCTTTATAGACCAACTCAATAGCCAAGCCATCGAATTTGGGCTCAATAGTATACTCGATTTTGAACTGGGGCAATCCAGACAACTCCGTTACCCGTCGGTGGAAATCTGAAAGCTCTTCCTCGGTTGTGACTTTGTTCAAACTCAACATCGGTAGGGTATGTTTGACAGTGGTAAATTCAGTTAAGGGTGGGGCACCTACCCTCTGGGTAGGTGAATCCGGGGTGATAAGTTCAGGGTATTTTTTTTCTAATTCGACTAATTCATCAAAAAAACGGTCATATTCCGCATCGGAAATTTCAGGTGAATCAAGAACATAATAGAGGTAATTATGATAGTTTATCTTTTCCCTTAGCTCCTGGATTCTTTTTTTGACTTTTTCATCCATCTTTGGCATGGCGGTTTTATTTTTGGAGTGTAAACCTTTCCTGCGGTGGCTACGAGCCAGCCCGCCCGTCCTATAGATCCGTAGGATAGGGCGCCAGTCCTACGGATCCGTTATAGGAACGTAGTCTCCGTTTCTCGGACAGGTTTACCTACAAGGAATTTTTTTATTTTTGAGGAGTAAAAGTAAAGCTATCCGCCTGAGGCGGATACACTCCAGATTGAAACCACTTCAACCTCCCCTTCTTCCTTTGGTTCCGCCTAAGAATTTGTCTTTCCTTTTGCGATCGAAAAGGTGTTTCCCGTGCTTGACCATATCTTTTCTAAAATCTCTCATCTTCTCTTTGAACTGAGATTCGATCACATGTTCCTGTTTTAACCTTTCGTGTTTTTCCTTTCCGACTTTCTCCTCTTTTAATTTTGGCTTTTCTTCTTCCACTTTTTTCTTTTCCTGGGGTTGCTCTTCCATTTTTTCCCTCCATTTAGATTAGGTTCGATGATAATCTATTCAAGATTTCAAGTAAAGTCAAATGAAAAAGTCAAGAGGCTAAAGGCTATAGTCTAAAGACTAAAACCGACTGTATTGTCGGGCTTTACGCCAGACGGCACTTTTTTTATATAATAAAAAAAGATAGGTAAGACAAGGCTTCAACCTTGCTTTTTTAAGAAAGCAGGGTCATATTGCATTACGCCTCTACAAAAGACCTAGAAGACGCGAATAAAAAAGGCAGTTCCGTTGAGAGATCGGAACTGCCTTTTTTTTTCCTGAAATCAAAGATAAGTTCTACTGCCCACCGCCAGTTGTGTCTGCGGTTGTTGTTTCAGCTGGAGCTGCCTGTTCGGTGGCAGTTTCCTCAGTCTTCGGTTCCTCCTTTTTCCCACAGCTGGCAAAAATTGCTAAGCTAAAGAAAAGGGCAATCAATAAGGCAATCAAACGCTTCATTTAGGTTCTCACCTCCCTTTGGTTTCCTTTTTTTAAATTTCAGTATCCAGTTATATTCTCTTCAGTTTTCTTTTTTACTTGACCTGTCTTTCTGGTTTTCGTATAATCTTTAAACCGGTTTGAACTTTTGACTTCAGACAGGGTATAATAAATTAAACAAATATTATACGTTGATTTCTGATTGTCAATAGAAAAAAAATTTAAATTTTTTTTAAGAAAGGAAACCAATGCATCTTTTGACCCTCTTATTATTAGTTCCTGATCCGGCTCCATTTAAGGGGAATATAATCAGGATGGTATTAGAATCAGGGGTTTTTGCTAAAACCATTTTGTTTATCTTGCTTGTTTTCTCAGTGGTCTCCTGGGGGATAATAATAAATAAACTCAGGGTTTTCAGGAAAATAGATGCTGAAACCAGAAGATTTCTTTCAGCATTCAGGAAGAGCAGGACTATTTCAGAAGCATATTTAGCCTGTTCCTCTGTGCGTCGAACCCCCTTATCCCGGATATTAGAGGCGGGGTTCAAAGAAGGGGAGTATTTTTCTAAGAAGGAGTTTTTGGAGAATCCTAAAAAAGAGGAGCTTTTCTCCCCGGAGAAAAAGACCGAGTTAGTCAAGATGACCTTAGATAGGGTGGGGGCTGAGGAGTTGAGCCGGTTGGAAAGGTATATTGTCTTCTTGGCAACCACCGGAAATATCAGCCCCTTCTTAGGTCTTTTAGGAACAGTATGGGGCATTATGGACTCTTTCGCCAGCATAGGGGTGAGGGGTTCTGCCAGCTTAGCTGTGGTTGCCCCAGGAATAGCAGAGGCATTGATTGCCACCATCTTCGGCTTAGCAGTGGCTATTCCTGGAGTTATCGGATATAACTATTTTAACAACCGCTTGAAGTTCATTGCCACAGATATTGATAATTTTTCCCTGGAATTCCTCACCAAGGCTAAGAAAGAGGGTATATTATGAAAAAGAGGCACTATCCGGCGCTATATGATATAAATGTGACCAATTTGGTAGATGTGGTCTTGGTTCTCTTGATTATCTTTATGATAGCCGCTCCGATGTTGCAGAGCGGAATTGATATTAATCTGCCCAAGACCGTGGCTGATCAGAAAGACTTGGGAGAAGGGATTGTGGTCACCATCACCAAGGAGAAAAGGATTTTCGTGGATGATAAGATAACACCTTTAAATAAATTTGAGCAGAGGTTAGGTAGCCTGAAAGCCAAGAAAGGAGCTAAGGCGGTCTATCTACGTGCGGATTCGAGTGTTCCCTATGGATTTGTGGTAGAGGTGATGGGGAAGATTAAAGAGATGGGTATAACTGACTTAGGGTTGGTTATTGAGCCTGAGATGAAAAAATGAGTAAAGATATTATAATCTCCTTAAGTTCTCATAT
>JAZDLB010000052.1:0-2560 GCA_043802565.1 Candidatus Zixiibacteriota bacterium
AGAACTCTTAATAATTTTTCCTCCTCGATTGGCTTATCTAAAAAACTACGAATACTCCTTCTGGACTTAATCGCTTCATAGACGTTCATATATACCTCCAAAGTTATTAAAAGACGTGACCGTGAAAAAAAACATTTAAACAATACAGGGACAGAATCCGCCTTAGGCGAGATTCAGTCCCTACAACAACAAATGAATCTTGAAAACATCCAAATCTTCAATCTCCATTTTAGCTATTCCCCTAATATCATAAATCTTTTTTATGTAATTTTTTTATCTTCACCAGGAAATCGGAGAAACTCACCTTTAATCCCTCTCTTATAAAGAGAGGGATTTTCACACCCCTTCTCTTTTCAAGAGAAGGGGATAGGGGATGAGTTCGAGGACAAAAGGGTCGTTGGTCAGCAGACCAACGACCATCAGGATTTTTTTTACGGTCACGAGTAACGTCTTTTCACTCCAGCCTACTTCTTGACAAACAAATTCGGATCTACCTCTGGATTGATATTCACCTCTAAGACCTTGCTCTCGGCAAATTTCTGACCATCGGAATTGGTCAGCTGATGAAAGGGAAGCTTTACTCCTGAGACATCCCGGAAATCTGAGAAGATCTCTTCCATAGTTGCCGGACCAGTCATACCAGTCCCACGATATGACTGCTTTACAGGAAGATAATTCGTTTGATCTACATACATCTTTAATTCATTTCCAGCAGGATCAGAGATCAAAATGGCATCTAATTTCTTCCCTTCATATTCTTCTGCTCCCAGGAATTGAATTTTTAAATCTGTAGCTTGAAAAAGATTGATAAAAGAACGGAAAAGGTCAGCTTTAGTTTCTTTTATTTGGGATTCGGGTAGATCCTGGGTCCCTTGTGGAGCGGATACCCATCCTTTTTCTCCATCAAAGACTAAGCTTTGAGTTCCAAAAGGCATGGTTATATCCTGCCTGACCTTATCCGGGAAAATGTGAGTGGAAATAACTGAAAGCTGAAATTCACCCTGCGGTGTGGAAATGCTGGTTTCATTTTTTAACACAACGCTCTTTATGGCGGCAAAAGTTTTCCTGCCTCCACAAGCACTAACGACTTTTTCAAAAACCTCTTTCCCTTTAGCTAAAGAGGCTTCAGATGCTTCCGGCTCTTTTTCCCTGGCTAAAGGTGAAGCCTCAGGTATAGTGATATCTACAGTATTTACTTCACCCAGAGCCGAAAGGGGTTGATCAAAATCCTGACTCTTGCCTACTGCCAGAACTTCAATGTCGTTCGGATGGAGATGAGTTTTTGCGGCTCGCAGAATATCTGCTTTTGTGACTTTCTCTACCTGTGCCTTGGTCTTCTGCAGAAAATCCAGGGGGAATCCATAATACTCATAGGTCATCAGACGATTGACCACCTTATCCTTGGTGTCAAACCTGAAGACAAATGAATTAAGATAATTTTCTTTAGCTCGATTCAACTCCTCATCCGTGACCTCCTCCTGAGTGAGTCTTTTAACCTCCTCCATCATATATTTAATAGCCTCAACTGTGGATTGGGATTTGGTTTGACATAAAACATAGAAGGTGCCAGGATAACCAAAATTGGTGTTATAAGCGCCGCTGACATGGTAAGCCAGGCCTTCCTCCGATCGCACCTTTTTGAAAAGGCGGGAAGCAAAACTTCTGCCGAAAATGTAATTCATCACCGTTAAAGCATAATAATCCGGGTCATCCATAGTGCCGCTAATATGTCCCAGATAGATATTGGTCTGATTGACATCCTCTTTTTTTACCAGATTAACTGAGGAACGATACTGATAGTCAACCTTAGGAAATTCCAGCCCTTCGACCTTTGCCGGCTGCCAGTGGGCAAAAGCTTTCTTTATCTTCTGAACCATCTCACCGGTTTTGAAATCTCCCCATACTCCTAAGATCACCGAGCTGGGATGAAAATATTTCTGGTGGAATGCAACCAGGTCCTCTCGTTTTATATTGTCGATGGTATAATATTCAGTAGTCCGGGCATAGGGACTCTGGGCTCCATAGATCAGTTTGTCGAACTCCCGGTCTGCAATTGCACCCACTTCGTCATTTCTCCGGGCGATGGCGCTTTTGTGCTGAACCTTTGCTAAATCGATTTTATCCTGGTCGAATGTTGGGTCCATTAAGATATCAGTTAAGATGGAAAAACCTTTATCTATATCCTCCTTCAGCACAGAGATCGAAGCACCCCCTTCGGTTAACCCTATCCAGGTCTCCACTGATGCCCCTAACCTTTCCAGCTCCTCATCGATCTGATCTCCGGTTCTTTTCCCAGCACCACCAGTTCGCATAACCATACCGGTGATAGATGCCAGTCCAATCTTATCTGCGGGCTCATAAATGGAGCCGGTCTTAACCAGGACGGAAACTCCAATTACGGGTAGCTGATGGTCTTCTGCCAGAAAAAGTATCATCCCGTTAGGAAGGACTTCTCTTTTCACCTCAGGAATTTTCAATTCACCTAAGGGAGGATATTTTAGGTCTTTGTAACTTTTCTGCGCCCACAGAGGTGAGGTGACGAACAAAACCAGAATCATCA
>JAZDLB010000053.1:0-5084 GCA_043802565.1 Candidatus Zixiibacteriota bacterium
ACAACTTTTTTCTTGGTCACACCCTCATAATCAAAAGGAATCCCGTTCATCACCGGGTCATAAGGGTCTTCGATAATAGTGATATTATCCCCGGTTATCTTTTCATCTATTTTCATAAAACTTCTACCTTCTGTAAAAGTCTTAGCACCAAACCCTAAAAAAGCTAAAAATAGAAGCAATGAAGCAACTGCAGCTTCTTCTAAGATAACTGTATATTCGCCTGGAGGAAGCTCTGTTGGATTGGATGAGAGAATTGCCTTCTCAACCGCAATCTGGCTGATTTTAGAAATATCTAAATTTTTAACCTCTCTGGAAAACTCCTGCGCCCAGCCGGATTGGCCATCTTTACTTATGGTCAAAGAGAAATTAGCCTTGGTCTCCTGAAAATATTGTCTTATCCCTAAGGAATTAACCACTGCAGTAACATCAGTCTCAGTCTGAAAAGCACCTGCGGATATTAAATTATTTTTTTTACATCTATCTACGGCAATTTTTACACCTTTTGCTCTATCCTCCGGAGTAAAATTAAAAGTACTCTGGTAAAAACCTTTTATCTCTGGAGCAAGATTTGATTGTGGCAAAGACACAAAATCTGGGTCCTCTTTTTGATTTTTCGCAATCTCAGTCGCATCCTTTACAACTTTTTTTATCCCTTCATCCTCTATTTTATCAGCCACCGCCACGCCAACTTTTTTACCCAGAACCGCCCTTGCCATAACCGTATGATCCGCTCTTGCCATATTCTGATGAATGACATTCTCTGCAAATCTGGTCAGATAAAAATCCTCCTCCATAAGAAGCAGCTCCGTCTGGTCTGCATCCGAATATTTTAACCCCTTTTCTAATATCTCTATGGCTTTTTCTTTTGAGATCATAAGTCTTAACTACCTACTTTCACATTTCTGAACCTGGCAGGGGATGCCCCTTGGCCTGTTCGAGCATTTTGCCCGGGCTGGCCCTTTCCGCAGTTAGGTGTTCCCCAGACCTTGAAATATTTTTCTGAGGTAATACCATTGCAGGAATTCCAGAACTCAACTGTATTTCCGGAATAGGTCGGATTCTTTATCATATCACCAAGTTCTCCATTTTTAATCTCCCAGCCAATCTCACACCCCATCTTGAAATTCTCCCGGTTATCATCTATGCTCCAGGAGGAGACTGTTTCCATATAAATTCCATCATCTATCTCTGAAATCAAATCCTCAAAACTTTTATCGCCAGGCAAAAGAATGGTATTGGTCATCCGGACAATCGGTATATTCCCCCAGCCACCTGCCCTCATCGAGCCGTTGGAAGAAGTTTTTAAAAGAGGGGCTGTTTCTCTGGAAGTCAGATACCCGACTAAGATTCCGTTTTTGATTATATCTTTTCTCTGCGCCTTTACCCCTTCATCATCATAACCGAAAGTTCCCAGACCACCGGGATAGGTTGAATCCGTAACCACATTGACAATCTCTGAACCATATTTCAATTTATTTAATTTATCCAGTGTAGCAAAGCTTGTCCCGGAGAAGTTTTTCTCTGCACCTAAGACCCGGTCTAATTCTAAAGGATGACCAATTGATTCGTGTATCTGCAAAGAGAGTTGAGAGCCATCCAATAAGATAGTCTTTATTCCAGAGGGGCATTCTTTAGCTGACAACAAACTTATAGCTTGCTGAGCAATCTTCTCGCAGTTTTCCTCAAATTTTAGTTCATTGATCAATTCATAACCTTTAGACTCATACTGCCCGTTTGAATCCGGATAAGACCTTCTCCCCATCTCTTTTCTTGATTTCATACATAAAGCCTCTATCCCGGCTCCGCTGTGAATTATAATCTGTTCAATCTGAGAACCCTCTAAACTGGCAAAGTAGCTATTCTCTTTTCTGAAGTCCATAAAGGCAGAAGTAGAAGTCAGCCCTTCTGTTTTTCTCAAGAGTTGATCTAAATATAAAAGGTAATCTAATTTCTCTTTTAAGGGGATAGTAAATGGGTCTTTTTTAACTGGAGTTTTATATGAATCTATGGTTTTATCCACCTGAGCTAAGCTCAAATCTTTTTTCTTAAGCTTGGCTGAAGCTCTAGCGATTTTAACGGAAAGCTCTGTAATCTTTTTAAGGTTAGCTTCATCTAAATCCGGTGAAGAAGCAAATCCCCAGGCACCATCAGCTATTACTCTAATACCAAATCCGAAAGAGCTGCTTTTCTCTATAAGCTCAGTCGCACTATTTTTAGTCGATATATTCTCATCTTCAGTATTTAGGATCCTGATATCTGCATAACTTGCCCCCATAGAATTAGCAGTATTTATGGCTATCTCTGATGCTTTTTTAAAATCCATCATATGCTATGAGGTATAAGGTAAATGGCTAAGGTTAAAATAAAACCTAAAATAGCAAACCAGGCCAGGGCTTTTTCTGGTAAAAGATTGAAATTTTTATCTTTCTTAAAGGTTGAACCTTTCATAAAGAGAAGCACGATTGCCCAGTAAAAGATTAAGATGGAAGTCTTGCTATCAGTTATATCAGTGAAAATGGGGAAACCTCCCCAGATCTCTCCAAAGGCCTGGTTGGTTACTAAAATCCCTAAGGGAACACCTCCCAAGAAGGATAAGATTGTCGCCCATAAAGTATAGATTGAGAGTTGTCTGATAGAATCTTTGTTAAATATTATCTCAAAGGCAGAAACCATAACTAAGAATACAAAGAAAACAGAGCCGAACATTGCCAATACATGTGAACCTATGATCACTGGTGAAACTTTACCCTTAAATTTAATCAGAAGGGGATCGTTCAAAAGATTCACTTTTTCCGGTAAAGTTAATATCTCTTTCCCCTGGTTGCCAGATAAAGACAGATAATAATAAGCTCTTTTACCTTTTGGCTGAGAAGGGATAAAAGCAACAAACTGATCAGTTGTCCCCTCGATTAACTCCATCTTTAAACTTTTATATTCACCTTTCCCCTTTCCTATTCTGTAAAAAAGTTCAAAGGAATAATTCTCCAGGGGCTCTGGGGTTTTTAAAGTAGCATCAATCCTTACCTCACCTTCACCAACCTTTGCAGTTACAGTGGTATGAGAAAGACTGATGCTATCATTTGTCACTGCTAAATGTTCTGGTTCCCGGGTAGAAATCTTTCGGGCGACTGCCAGTAAAAATAAAGTAAGGATGAAAGCTAAGATAAATTTAAAAATCTTCATATTCTCCCTCTTTTATTTTAATACTTTTTCACCTTTTAACTTCTCCGCTTGTTCTTCCTTTTCCAGGGTTTCAACCAACTCCTCTAAATCCCCGGACAGAATCTCTTCTAAGCGGTATAAGGTTAAACCGATCCGATGGTCTGTTACCCGGTTCTGGGGGAAATTATAAGTTCTGATTTTCTCAGACCGATCCCCGGTTTTAACCATCGATTTCCTCTCCTGAGCAATTTTCTCTTCTTGCTCAGTTCGTGCCTTATCTAAAAGGCGTGCCCTTAACACCTTTAAAGCTTTATTCTTATTTTTCAACTGAGATTTCTCATCCTGACAGGTAACCACAGTATTTGTGGGAAGGTGAGTTATACGAACTGCTGAATCTGTAGTATTGACCGACTGACCACCAGGACCGGATGACCTAAAAACATCAATCTTTAACTCCTCCGGTTTTATTTGAAGCTCTATCTCCTCTGCCTCTGGAAGAACTGCCACTGATGCGGCTGAGGTATGGATCCTGCCTGAGGCTTCTGTTTTCGGAACCCTTTGAACCCGATGCACCCCGCTTTCATATTTTAAATTCTTATAAACTTTATCCCCATCCACTGAGAAGATTATCTCCTTAAAACCACCCAGACCAGTAGGATTTGAGCTTAATACCTCTGTTTTCCACCCTTTTTTCTCTGAATATTTTATATACATCCGGTATAAATCTGATGCAAAAAGCCCCGCTTCTTCCCCTCCTGTCCCAGCCCTTATCTCCACAATGGTATTTTTGCTATCATTCGGGTCTTTGGGAATTAATTGGGCTCTGAGCTTTTCCTCTAACTTTGTCTTTTTATCTTTAAGCTCCTCTATTTCAGCTTTAGCTAACTCAACTAATTCCTTATCCTCTGATTGAGCTTTGATCTTCTCATCCTCCTCTATATGATAGGTGACTTTTTTTAGCTCAGAATAAAGCTCAACAATCTCTGAAAGCTCCGCCTGCTCCTTGGCGATCTTTCTATATCTGTTCTGGTCCTGCAGGACCAGAGGGTCGGACAGAAGCTGGGTAAGCTCTTTATATCTTTCTTCAATTTTATCTAACAGTTCAATCATACCTTCTCGCTTATCTTTTTATCTTTCTCATTCGAGGAAAAAGTTTTTCCTAAGGCGCTCTCTAAGGCAACAATAGCTACCTCCAACTGAGATTCATCCGGCTCCTGGGTAGTTATCTTTTGAAGCCAGATGCCTGGAGCGGAAAGTGTCCTGGTTATGCGATTGTCTTTAGTTTTTCCAGAAAGTTTCAAAAGCTCATACGAGCCACCTGCTACTAAGGGCAAGAGTGTAAAGTGAAGCAAAAACCTTTTGAGAAGTGGAGGGTATGTCCCGGCAATTAAAGTATAGATGGTATCTGAGACCGAGTAGATGAATATGGCAAAGATGGCTACTATCAGGATAAAACTTGTGCCACACCGGGGATGTCTGGTGCTGAACTTTTTTACCTTCTCAAAGGTCAAATCCTCATCTGCCTCATAGGCATAGATAGATTTATGCTCTGCCCCGTGATATTCAAAGATTCTCTTGAAATCTTTAAAGAGTGAAATAGCCCAGACATAGATTAAAAACATCGCTACCCTTATTATTCCAGCTACTAAGTTAAAAGCTAAAGCTTCCCTTTTTATTCTCAATAGGCTTGAAAAGAATAAGGGTAAAAAGAAAAAGATCAAAATCCCCAGGCCTATAGCTAAGATCATAGCCAAAGCAAGCATCAAACCCCTTGACCCTTTACTTCTGGACTTATTTTTGCTTTTCCCCTCTTTTTCTTCTATCTCTTCTACTGCGACATCTGCGGAGAAATTCAGGCTCTTTATACCGATAATCAGCATTTCTACAAAAGAGACTACCCCTCGGATAACTGGAATATTCAA
>JAZDLB010000054.1:0-4413 GCA_043802565.1 Candidatus Zixiibacteriota bacterium
TCGGGATTCTCCCTCAACCCCTTTTAGATTTAGCCTACTATTCGATTTTTTAGCTTTTAAAAACCCTGCCAAGTTTGAGTATTGTAGCGCCCGACCTTTGTGTCGGGCGTTGTTTTCGTCCGACAGAAGCGTCGGACGTTAAGGTAACCACACCATGTGGGCAATGTGGGGTTACCGTTTATAGGGGCGACCCCCTCCTTCGGCTCTGCTCCCTTCGGTCTGAGCCTCAGGGTCGAAGACAGGACGGTGACAGTTCGATTTCTCTCACTGTCCCTGAGCAAGGTCGAAGGGAGCTTGTCGAACCGTGTGGTCGCCCCTACATTAATTTGATGCATTGGTATTAGGAAATGCCGATGCTGATTGGCTTCGGGAACTCTTATTCCCGAAACATCAGAGAGACGCATTCAATGCGTCTCTACGCTTATGTCTGTCATTGCGAGTCCGCCTTTGGCGAGGCGAAGCAATCTGTTTACTCTAAGCGGATTGCTTCGTCGTCCGCCTACGGCGGGACTCCTCGCAATGACAGCAATTGTCCCATCTTGAGGGTAAGGTAGGATTACTCTATTTTTTATCTTTAATCTCCAAACGCCAAACTCCAAACTGTATTCAAATATTCCTTGCTTATCTTTTTCTTATCTATTATAATTTTACCCAAGTTAAAAACTAACTTCAAAAGGAGTATAGAATGAAAGTTGAGCTTAAATTAGGGCGGATGGAAGAGCTAAAAGCTGAAGCTCTGGTTTTAGGAATTTTTGAAGGGCGGGGACTTTCTAAAGAAGCTAAGATTTTAGATAAAAAATTAGAGGGAACGCTCTCTCAGCTTCTTAAAAATGAAGATTTTACCGGAAAGTTGAACCAGACTGCGGTTCTGTATCCAAAAGATTTTGTAACGAAGAGGGTTATCTTAGTTGGTCTGGGTAAAAAGGATAAGTTTGAATTGGATAAAATAAGACAGGCCGCAGGCACGGTTTATAAGAAAGCCAAGGAGCTAAAGATAAAGAACTATGTTAGCTACCTCTATGGCAGAGGGCACAAAGGGATCGATTTTCAAACTTGTGCTCAAGCCCTGACTGAGGGGACTTTGCTTTCTTCTTATCATCTGGACCAGTATAAAACCGAAGGGAAAGAGGAGCTGTTTGAAGTTGGAAATATAATTATCTGGGAAGAGGATAAAAGTTTTACGACCCGTAGGGAGGATAAAACCAAAAGAGCTGCCATAGAAAAAGGGATGAAAACTGGAGAGATAGATGCCTGGGGTACTAATTTAGCTCGTAATATGATTGACCAGCCCAGCAATGTTATGACTCCAGGCAAGATGGCTGAGATTGCCCTAAATCTTTCTAAAGAATATAAATTCAGATGTGAAGTCTTATCTGTCTCTGATTTAGAAAAATTAAAATTTGGAGCACTATTAGCTGTGGCTCAGGGTAGCCAGCAGCCAGCTAAATTTATCGTTATGGAGCATATGCCGGAGAAAAAGAGAAAGGGGTCTGTGGTATTAGTTGGCAAAGCCATAACCTTTGATTCTGGCGGGATCTCTATAAAGCCATCAGATGGAATGTGGGAGATGAAGGGGGATATGGCAGGTGGTGCCGCAGTGATAGCAACAATGGCTTCTGCAGCCAGAGAAGGTATTCCAGTTCATCTTATAGGTTTAGTCCCAGCCACAGAAAATCTGCCATCCGGAACAGCTTTTAAGCCAGGGGATATAATCAAATCTTACTCTGGTAAAACGATTGAGATAATCTCAACTGATGCTGAAGGGCGTTTGATCTTAGCAGATGCCTTAGCTTATGCCCAGAAATATGAGCCTAAAGCGATTTTAGATATTGCAACTTTAACCGGTGCCTGTGTAATCGCTTTAGGGAATGTGGTGGCTGGAATTTTAGGTAATGACCAGAGACTGTTAAATAAAGTGAAAAGGTCAGCCGAGAAAACCGGGGAGAAAGTCTGGGAATTGCCTCTATATGAGGAATATGATGAGCAGATAAAAAGTGATTTAGCAGATATGAAAAATTCAGGTGGCAGACCTGCAGGAACAATAACTGCAGCCGCTTTCTTAAAGAAGTTTGTAGGGAAAACTCCCTGGGCACATTTAGATATTGCTGGAAGAGACTGGGAGGAAAAAAATAAACCGTATATACCAAAAGGCCCGGTTGGGTTTGGAGTCCGATTGTTTTTAGAGTTCCTGAGAAACTGGGATAAAAGATAAACCTATATGTATCTTAAAGTTATACATTGGGCTTTGTCTTTGTAAGTTATTGATTGATAATAATAAAGACTAAGTTAGCCTTATTTTGTTTGTGAAAAAAGTAACAAATTCTCGAATATTCTTATTGACATAAAAAATTGAAATATTATCTTTACTATTAAGATTATTAAAGTCCTTTTACCATTAAAAGGTAGGTTGTTATGGAGTTGACCAAAGCAGGAGATTACGGTTTTCTGGGTATCTTATATTTAGCTCAACAGCCCACAAAAAGGATAGTTCGTCTATCAGAAATCTCCGAAAATGAAGATATTCCGGAGAAGTTCTTAGCTAAGATCTTTCAGAGTTACACCAGATCAGGATTGGTTAGATCGCATCGGGGTGCCAGAGGAGGATTCTCAATGGCTAAACCGCCAGAGAAGATCACAGTTAAGGATGTCTTGGAAAGCGTTCAGGGTCCAATCTATTTAACCAGATGTATGAATGATGCAGATCCCTGTGAGAGAAAAGATACCTGTTCATTAAGGAAAGTCTGGGTTAAAGCCCAGGATTATCTAAACAATCTTTTAGAGAAAAAAACCTTAGCAGACCTGATCTCCACCTGATTTTTAGTATAGTACTTATTCTTTTTTTACATTTCATAAATAAAAGAGATTAAAGGGGTATTTTTATGTCTATTAAATCGGATAGGTGGATAAGAAAAATGGCTTTAAAATATGATATGATAAAACCTTTTTCTAAAAGACGGATTCCCAGAAAAAAGATCTCCTATGGTTTATCTTCTTATGGTTATGATATAAGAGTGGCAGATGAATTTAAAGTCTTCACCAATACCAATACTACCATAGTTGACCCTAAAAGATTCAATCCCCGTTCTTTAATTGATGTAAAGGGGAATTACTGTGTAATCCCTCCCAATTCCTTTATTCTTGCCCGGACAGTTGAATATTTCAAGATTCCCCGTAACATTTTGACAATCTGTTTAGGAAAATCTACTTATGCTCGCTGTGGTATTATTGTAAACGTTACCCCATTTGAACCTGAATGGGAGGGATACGCAACTTTAGAGATTTCCAATACCACGCCCCTTCCAGCCAAAATCTATGCTAATGAAGGGATCGCTCAGATAATCTTTCTTGAAGCGGATGAAGAATGTGAGGTATCCTATAAAGATAAAAAAGGGAAATATCAAGCTCAGAAAAAGATTACTCTGCCAAAAATGTGAAAAGACGTGAACGTTAAGAAAGTTTAACCCTCCAGAGGCGGACAAAGGTTCAAAAGTTCAAGGGTTTAAAAAAAGAATACAAAAGACTGGAAATTTCGACAAGTAAACTCTAAGAAGATATAAGACTTAGAATTAAAGCAAATTGAAGCGAAGAATAAGCGTATAATTTTAATTGATTTCTTTAAAGGAGGTATATGTTAAAAGAGATCAGGATTCATGGTAGAGGAGGTCAGGGTGTGGTTACCGCGGCAGAGCTTCTGGCGGTAGCTGCTTTTGAAGATGGCAAATATGCTCAAGCTTTTCCCACCTTTACCAGCGAGAGGATGGGTGCGCCGGTGCAATCTTTTGTTCGGATAGCAGACCATAAAGTTAGAGCCAGAAACCAGATCTACGAGCCAGATTTCCTGATTATTCAGGATTATACACTCATAGGTGCGGTCGATCTACTAAAGGGTCTTAAGGCTAATGGATTGGTTATCGTGGATACTGAGAAAAGTCCAGAAGAAGTAGGCTTGAAGACCAAAGCTAAAGTTTTAACTATTCCCGCATCAAAAATCGCCATGGAAATCTTAGGAAGGCCTATTCAGAATACAACCTTGATGGGAGCTTTTGCCGGTGCTACTGGCCTTATCTCCCTTGAGGCTATCAAAAGGAGCGTTATGGAACGATTTCCAGGTGAGTTGGGGAAGAAAAATGTAGCGGCAGTTGAAAAAGCTTATGGTATTATGAAAGGAGCTAAAAATGCCTAAACCTGAAGGAACAGTTTCCAAGCCAGGCTCAAGTAAAGCGTATAAAACCGGTGCCTGGAGAACTAAAAGACCTATTTTCAAGCAGATACAGTGTAACGACTGCCGGATCTGTGTGGCAGTTTGTCCGGATGGAGTAGTCTTTGGTGCTAACAAGAAATACTGGGCAGATTTAGATTACTGTAAGGGATGCGGGATATGCGCTGAAGAGTGTCCGGTTAAAGATATCGAGA
>JAZDLB010000055.1:0-3394 GCA_043802565.1 Candidatus Zixiibacteriota bacterium
CTTCTTCTATCTGCTGCTTGGCACATTGATCAATCCTATCTAAAAGCGCCTTTGAAATAGGATCGAAAACCATCTAAGTCCCCTTAAAAAAATTTAAGATACAGTTGCCTTTGCTTTTGCCTTGGCACTTATCCAGCCACAAAAGGGACAGCCGGTGGTGAGAAGCTGCTCTGTGTTAACCCTCTTCTCACACTGAGGGCAGTTCTCCTTGCCCACCCTCGCTTCTTTCCAAGCCTCGGTTTCCAGATTAGTTCCCGACGGAAATTCCAAACCATACTTAGCGGCGGTCTCAAATGAAGCTAAAGCCGCCCGTATTTTTATACCCAAAAGCTCCACCCCAGCCACAGATACCATAATATCCGCATTGATCACCAATCCTTTATCCAAAATTCTATCTATCACATCCGCCAAGGTGCCGCTGGTCTCTCTGGTTGCCTGTAAAGCCATTTTAATTCATTCCTTTCGGAGAATTTAATTCTCACCTAACTGTTTTTTATACAACATCTGAATCTCTTTAAGTTTTTTTACTTCGGATTTTCTCTCTGATTCTCCTTTAACTTGCTCCCTCTCTTTTCTTTTTCTTCTTTGTGGAACGCATCCCTCTTGATTTAGTTGCTACATTTAAAACAATCTCATACTCTTCAGAACGGATTTTAAAACTCCGACACCTTTGGCCATTCCGAATCTGGATCCTGCGGACTCTTTCTCATACATAACCTCAGAGAGTTCAGTTAAACTGTCAATTCCCTTGATTTCATAGGGGAATAATGGAATTTCACTAACCAGATAATCAGAGAATTTTCTCTTAGCCTCTTGGACATACTTTTTTTCTTTCTCCCTCTTGCCGGCGCAAAATCCACACCTGGAGGGTGGAATAAGCATATTGAGGACCACGTGTCGACAGGTGATTTCAAGCCTCTTAAGAGCGGAAAGCAGTCTTTCAGTCTCCGCTATGCCCATGGCTTCCGGAATGGTTATAGCCACAAACTCAGTTTTTTCAGGATCTGTAAGTGTTTTCTGCATTCTTTTGATACTTTTTGATAGAGAAAGAAGTTTTTGGGCTGTTTTGCTCAACCCCACAACCTCTTTATATTTCAATAACAATTTAAAGATGGCTCTTAACCAGTCCCGAACCAGTGAAGGAAGCTCCAAAAAGCGAAGCAGATGCCCGGTAGGAGATGTGTCTAAAACATATAGATCATATTTTTCCTCTTGGCTAAATTCCATAATCTTTTTTAAAGCCACGAGCTCATCCAATCCTGGAGGAGAAAGGGAGATAAGCTCGGTCATCACTTCACGGTCAAACTTTATATCCAACTTATTGCCCAAAAAATTATCAAAGACCTCTTCTATCCCCTCCCGGTACTCATCCTTAAGATCCTCAACTAATTTGGTAGCATCTATCTCTAACGCATAGAGATTGCAACAGGCATTTATGGCTGTTATCTTATTGCCAATCAAACAGCCAAATGAATCGGATAACGAATGAGCCGGATCAGTGGAAAAGACCAATACCTTCTTTTTAGGATTTTGTTTAGCTATATATAAAGCGGTAGCTGAAGCCATTGAGGTTTTGCCCACTCCTCCCTTTCCACCAAACAGGATAAACTGCAAATCCTTGTTGAAAATATCTGAAAGCTTTGAGTTTGAATCAACCGGCCTATCCTGAGTGGATATCCCGGTTGAGGATGAAACCATAGCCGCCGGTTCATATCGAAAGGTTTTATCAAACAAGGCTGAAGCGAACTCTTTCAAATCATTTATTCCCCGAATCTCCCCAGGAAATAAGGGAATCTTAAAAAGATTATATTCTTTAAACTTCCCCTCAATTTCTTTTATATGCCCTTGTTGTTCCCTTCTTTTGGAGGAACAGAAAACGCACCCTTCTCCTCCTGTGATCCGATTAACGATAATACTTTTTACCGGGATATTATGATTCTTCAGGGTAAAAAGAAACCTTTCTGTCTCATTTATGCTCAAAGGCTCTGGAATGGTAACCGGAGCAAATTCTGTTGTCTCTGAATTCCTTAGAAGAGCCCTTACCCTTTTAACATCCTCAGACATTTTCTCTAAGAACTCATCCGCATCATCTTTTACATACCCGCCAGTGAATCGCTTCGACATATAACGATGCTTATGCTGCATTAGATCCAAAACATCGATCCATTTGAGCATTTGGTCTGGCAGTTCTAATAACCTGATGGTGTGTCCAGTAGGCGCAGTATCTAAGATGATCAGACCATAATCATTCGATTTTAAGATATCTGCTACCTTTATTATTGCCATGAGCTCATCCAAACCCGGCAGGGAAAGGTTGAAGAAATCGGCTATGTCCTGTTGATTAAAGTAGGTGCCCCGATCAGCCAGCTTCTTGATTGCATCTCCATGTTTTTCCTTGAAATCCTCAAGCAGCTCTGAGGCATCTATCTCCAGAGCAGAAAGACCAGGCACATCTTTTATAGAAGTGATTTGGTTGCCTACCCGAAAGTCAAAACTATCTCCTAAGGAGTGTGCCGGGTCAGTAGAGACCAAAAGTATCCTCTTATCTTTATTAATCTGAGCCAAATGTATGGCCGAAGCAGCCGCGGATGTGGTCTTTCCAGTCCCACCCTTTCCTCCAAACATTATTAGTTTCAAGTTTTTATTACTTAAAAAAGTAGAGCCGTTTTCTGACATCACTTTTCCCTGTTTTAGCTATCCTCTTATTCCTGCTCTTCAGCAGTATCTATGCGTTTGCGAAGCTTCTTGCGACTAAACTCCAACAGTTCACCCCTATCATTTAGCCGGGCTTCGTAGGTTGCTAATATGTCCATCCCATCCGGAATTGATTTCTTCTCGACCATCTCCACCGAGATTAGCCAACCCTTATCATCTTTTGAAGCACCCAGAGTTGAGGAGAGCTTCAACCCTATCACCTCGGTTAATTGCTCTCGCGCTCGCTCGATTAATTTCGGCACGGTCATTTCCATTTTGTCACCTCCTTTTAAAAGTGAGTTATATTCTGCTTTAGATTTTAGTCTCTCTGATAGCATTTAATTTTGCCTGCAATTTTGCTTCCTCCCTATTATATTCCTCCTCGCTTATCTCATCCAGCTCGTAGCGCAGCTGAAGTTCCATTAATTTTTCCAGTGTATATTTTTCATCGCTTACCTCTTTTTTTGCCATTTCATGAATCTTTTCGAAGATTCCCACCAGCCCCTTATATGGCAAAAGTAGGATATCATCAATCAGTAGCATCTAATTCCACCCCCTCTACCTCCAAGTCAATCTCCAGACAGACGAAATTAAATGGAGGCATCTCTCCCACATATTTTAGCTTCAACCCTTGCTCGAAGCTCTCATTTAACTCATCCACCTTCTTATCAAATTCTGGCTCTTTGTTTCTCTCTACTAA
>JAZDLB010000056.1:0-2196 GCA_043802565.1 Candidatus Zixiibacteriota bacterium
GACGTTCTTTTTGTTTCATTTCGTCCCGCGTAAATGCGGGACGCTACTTTTTTTAGACTTTCAGGCTTAGAAGATTTTCTTTTAGCCTATCCAGTTCAGTTCTGATACTATGATCGATAATCTGATTCCCGATTATCACCCTTATCCCACCAATTAACTTGGGATCGGTCTTAAAGATTAAATTCACCTTTTTCTGAGTCTTTTTCTCCAGGATTTCCTTCAAGGGGAAAGAGAGTTTTTCATCTAAGGGGAAAGCAGTAATTACAAAAGCCTCAACTAACCCGATCTTTTCTTTTAATAGTTTGTCATACTGACTATTTATCTCGGAGATATGCTGGAGCCGGCCTTTGCTTAAAAGGAAAAGGAGGAACTGAAAAAGAAGCTCAGAGATTTTTCCCTTAAAACTTTCTTGAAGCATTTTCTCCTTCTCTTCCTTTGCTATCTGAGGAGCTTCTAAGAAAGCCCTTAAGTTTACGTTTTTCTCCCAGAGCTCAGATATTAAAGCCAGTTCCTTTTGGATCTCTTGGGTTAATTCACCTCCAGCAGATTCAGCCGCATTAAAAAGGGCAAGCGCATACCTTTTGCTAACTATCTGGTCGGTCATTCTAACTTCTCCAGCCCCTGAATGAAATCAGAGATGAGCTTTCTATCTTTCTCTTCATCCAGTTTCTCCTGTATGATCTTCTCTGCGGCCCGGAGGCTTAGATCCACCAATTCATTTTTAAGCTGACCTTTCGCTTTCACCAGTTCCCTCTGAATTTCCTCTTTTGAACGGCCCATAATCTCCAGCGCATCTTTTCGGGCATTTTCTTTTATCTGGCTTGCCATCAGTTGACCTTCTTTAGCCGCCCCTAAAATCTTCTGCCGGGCTAAACTTTCTATACCTTTAAGTTTAGCTTCATATTCTGAGGTAAGTCCTTTTACGGTGTTTTTTTCTTCTTCGATTTTACCAAACTCCGATTTTATCTTAGACCGGCGCTCTTCCAGGATGTTTAAAAGCGGCTTCCAGGCAAATCTCTTGAGGATAAAAAGGGCTAAAAGAAAGCCAATTATCTGGGTGATAACCTGTCCGAATTCTAAATTCATTTAGAGTTCTCTTAGATAAAAGGGATAGATATCTTAATCATCTTTTCCCCAAATAAGGAAAACCTATTTGTTAAGGTTATCCTTGGCGACCCTAAAAGGGTCGCACTACTTTTTTCAACCTATCTTGCCAGATAAAACGAAAACTGTTACCAGGGCATAGATGGTCAGAGCCTCTAACAGAGCACAGCCGATGATCATCCCTACCTGGATTTTTCCTGCAGCTTCAGGCTGTCTTCCCATTGCCTCCATAGCGGCAGAGACAGCTCTACCCAAGCCGATGGCTGAGCCAAAAGCAGCTAAGGCTAACCCAAAGGGTAAAGCTAATGCCAGTGCAGTTTGATAAGTCATAAGTCCTCCTCCTTATAATAATTGATTAAAGGTTTAGGTTAATGTTTTTCCTCCTGGTGTGGCATCATAAGTAAAAAGTATATAGTGGAAAGCAGGGTGAAGACCAGAGCCTGAATAGTCCCGGTAAGCAAAGCTAAGAAGATAAAAGGGACCTGTAAAGGTAACCCAATTGGAAGATTTAAAAAACTCAAAGCCAAGACCCCTAAGCTTACAAAAACAGCTATTAAAATATCCTCTCCGGTGATATTTCCAAAAAGTCGCAATGAAAGACTCATTGGTTTTGCCAGCTCTCCTATGATATGTATTGGCAGATTTATGGGAACTAAAACCCAGGTGATAAAGTCCCGTGGACTGCCAGCTAAATGGTCAATATACCCCAGAAGCCCTAAATTTTTAATCCCGGTGAATTGAACATAGATAAATACGCAGATAGCTAAAGCAACTGTGGTGTTTAAAGAAGATGAGGGAGACCTCATCCCTGGAATTAAGCCCAAGAAGTTCATACACAAAATATATAAAAAGAGAGTGCCTAAGAATGGAGTAAACTTTCTACCTTTTGGTCCTAAGATTCCACAGATGAAGTTATCCAGACTTTCAACTGCCATTTCCATGAAGTTTTGTAATTTCCCAGGATGGAGCGCTCTTCTCCTTGAGGAGAAATAAGACAAAAGTCCCAAGATCAAAATGATTATAAGGGAAAAGACCACATTCTCCCATATCTGCAGGAAATGGACAAAGGCGATTTTGCCGTATTTAGCATAA
>JAZDLB010000057.1:0-3530 GCA_043802565.1 Candidatus Zixiibacteriota bacterium
ATAATTGGCGAAACAAAGGGGATTACAGAATACGTAGGTCAACCATGTCCCCTACGGGGACTGGTTGACAGCCTATTGTTTTGTCAAGCAGTCCGCCAAAGGCGGGCATGCTTGACCTACTAAGGTAAAAGGTTATGGAACACAAGAAAAGAATCATTTTACATATAGATATGGATGCTTTTTTTGCCGCGGTAGAACAAAAGTCTAACCCCTTTTTAAGGGGGAAGCCGATTATAGTCTGCGGAAATCCTGAGGGTAGAAGTGTGGTCTCCACCTCTTCGTATGAAGCCAGAGCTTATGGGGTCAAAACCGGTATGCTTCTATGGCAGGCAAAAAAAGTGTGTCCGCAAGGAATTCTAATTCGATGCGACCCGGACAAATATGTAGAAATCTCTTTAAAGTTTAACAGTATTTTTAAAGAGTTCACTCCCATAGTTGAAATTTTCTCCATAGACGAATCGTTCCTGGATATAACTGGAACCGAAAGATTATTCGGCAATCCGCTTCAGGTAGCGGAAAAGATTAAAAAAAGAATAAAAAAGGAATTAGGATTAACCTGTTCCATAGGGATAGCCTCTACCAGGCTTTTAGCCAAGTTAGCCTCAGATATGAAAAAGCCCGATGGTTTATTCTGGATAAAAGACGAAAAAATCTCTGAAGTTTTAGAGGATTTACCCATCTCAGAGATATGCGGGATAGGTCCAAGACTAACTTTTTATCTGAATAAATTGGGAATCCATACCTGCGGCGAACTTTCCCGTTATCCAGTTGAATTATTAGAAAAGAAGTTCGGTAAGGTTGGCAGAGCTTTACACCGGATGGCTTCAGGTTTAGATGGAGGTCCGGTTCTCCTAGCCGAAATCGAGGGGAAAACTAAGTCGGTAGGGCATTCTATAACCCTGCCTCAGGATACTTACAGCCGGGAGGAGGCAGAAAGGTATCTTCTGGGCTTATCCGAGCAGGTAGCCCGGAGATTGAGAAGAAAATGTTATAAAGGGAAAACTGTTTTTCTGGTGGTTCGTTTTCCGGATTTCTCCCATTTCTCCCAGCAAAAAACTTTGAAAAAGTTCATAGATGATGAAAGGGAAATTTATCAAACTGCCCTTTCCATCTTAGATCAGATAAATGTCGAAACCCTGGGGGTTAGATTAATCGGGGTTAGTGTTTCCAATCTAATAAAGGGAACGGGTCAGTTATCTTTATTTAAATCCGGGAACGGCTTCGCAGGAGAGGAATGGAGAAAACAGATTTTGCTGGAGGCTATGGATGAGATAAATGACCATTACGGGGAATCTACTCTTACCTGGGGCCGACTCCTAGACCGGGTTAAAATACCTCATATCCTCTCCCCTGCCTGGAGGCCCTATAAGCATCTAAAAAGATTTAATTAGATATATTAGATTGTTATTAGGAGTCCACAAAGCGAAGTAATCTGTTTATTCTGTGGAGATTGCTTCGTCGTCCTCCTACGGCGAGACTCCTCGCCATGACAGGATTATCAACTCCTGAAGTTATCCGGGAAAACAAGGTGGTGGTCCGTATTTAAACAGATAATTTACCAGATAGACCACATCGGATATCGAAACCCTACCATCGCAGTTAGCATCTCCAGTATTATAATAATGAGGAGGAGGTCCACCTTTAAATAGATAATTTATTAAATAAACTATATCTGATATTGAGATAGAGCCGTCATTATTAGCATCTCCTCTTCGTGCTACAACACTTAAAACTACTTGAGCAGAATCTTTTAATATGGGAATAGATAGAGATACCAAAACCAATTTTAAGGAATCTGCGGTGAGAAGAGTTAAATCATAAGGTATTTGAGAAATAGCTTCTATGGTATCTGTCTCACCAGGGTCTAAAGTATCAAGGAAGGAACCGGGATTCTGGAGCCATCCTTTTATATCTGAAATAACCACTGAATAAGTATCTGTAACGATGCCGGTGTTACTAATAAAGAAGAAAGAGGTATCCTGACTAGCATTTATAACTTCTTTGTAGGAGCTGGATGTTACTTCAACTTTATGTAATGTATCAGCTGAGGTAAGCCAGGCAGAATAAAGATAGTTCAGATTAGTGCCTGAGGTGGAAAGGACACTGGGAATTAAGATCACATAATTATAATCATTAAAATTAGGAATAATACCTTCTCCATATCCTGAATCATCTAAAGGGATCTCAAACTCAGTATAATTATAGGTGCCAGTTATCTTCACCCCTAAGGCTTTTGCTCCCCAGAGATAACCATTCTGCCCATCGAATTTGATGCTAAGATTAGATGGATATATATTGGGATTGAACTGTATATAGTTGGCTGATAGATTATCTGGTGTCATATTGGAATTATTATTGATTACCGGATAGGAAGAATGAGTCCTCATCAGTTTTATTAAAGGATAATGACTTCCTTCTTCATAATGCAATCCGTCATCCCGGGTATTGGTAATATAATTCCATACAGTGAACTTCTTAAATTCTTCATCTCGACTGCTTCCTCGTGATTGAAGAGCAAGATTAATCTCGTTTATTGCAGTGCCATAAATACATCCTTCCCAGATATCCTTAATAAGATTATTGTCGAAATTCATAGCAAGATAGGTGTTCCAGATGAAACTGGCATATTCATGTATTGTGGTGGTTTGCAAAGAGACGTCTGGATAATTAAAGAAATAAAACAGGTAGTTGTAGTTATCGTTAACCGGATCAAAAGCCACATCCTCCATCCAGGTGGCGGAGATCTCCATATACCATTCGGCCTCTCCTATATCGTAACCAAATTGAACTGCATGGAAATATTCATGCGCAACCGTAACCTTCATTGCTCCTTTCTGATCTCCTTCTGGATCGTCATTCGGTGGAAAACCGATGAAGTCATTATGAACTGAGATATAGCTGGTATAATCGTTCCAGGGCTCAGGTCCGGGTGATTCTCCCTGGGTATATCCATAATAGAGCATATCTTCAGTATAGATATCATATTTGCTATCCCCTCCAGCTACACCATCAGAAGGCGGGATTCTATACCCTGAGTAAGTTATCATAGTTCGATAGGAACTGTCCGCATAAAGGGCTAAATTTTCAACATAATCTGGTATTCCATTAGCATTATCATCAGTTGTAGGGACTTTATGAATCCCGGCTGTATCATAATGTATCTTAAAATGACCTTCAGGACTATCATAGGAATAAGGTCTGACCGGACGGGTTAAAAGGGTTTTTAAAACTGTCTGTGTTTGGGGAGATAGCTCGGGCCAGTTCTTTTTAACTTCTAATAAGATCGGAGTAGCGTCCTTTTGAATCTTCTCTACTTTAGCCCTGTATTTAGAAGGTATCTTTTCAGGCTGACGGATGGTTTGAACTTTATAGATTAAACTGGTCTGGTAATCAATTTCCCCGTTTTTATAAGCATCCTCAATCAGCTCTAAAGTACCCTTTTCTGCACCATAAGATATTTTTGAACCTCCTACAAAGACTGTTAATACAAATACAAGCCCTATAACCATAACATCCAACTTAAACCATTT
>JAZDLB010000058.1:0-4756 GCA_043802565.1 Candidatus Zixiibacteriota bacterium
TTATGGATCAACTTGTCTATTCTATTTTAATAAAACTACTAAAAGAAAGCAAGGAAATTTTTAAAAGGGAAAGATATTTTTTGTAGTCCGTAGCGCGACCCTTTCAGGGTCGCATTGGGAGGCTGAAAGCCGCGCGCTTCGAAAGATAGTTCTTTGGAGTATAAAGCCTTAGCGTTTCCTTTCTACTCTCGGCAAACCTAAAGGTTTGCACTCCAAAGAAGATGAACGTTGGGCATAAAGCCCGACGCTACAGTTATTATTTTGCTCCCGCTGGATGTTATCATCCAGCGGACCAATAGGCGGATGATAACATCCGCCTAGGAGCAAGCAATATTTTACTCCTTAAAATACTCCTGCAACGCTTTTACTTCTAACTCTTCCTTTGTCAATTTCTCGATAGCATTAATAGCTACCTGGGCTCCTGAAAGGGTGGTGATGCAGGGGATATTATATTCTATAGCTGACCTCCGGATAGAAAAAGAATCTTTATGTGAAGTCCCATCTGAGGGGGTGTTTATCACTAAATCGATCTCCTTGTTTTTCATCTTATCCACGATATTGGGCCTGCCCTCTTTGACTTTATAAACCTGCTCCACAGTTATACCGCTATTAGCTAAGACCCTGGCAGTACCGGAAGTCGCCACAATCTTAAACCCCAAGCTTTCTAACCTCTTGGCTAAGAATACCACTCCTCTTTTGTCCTTATTTTTCACGCTGATGAAAACTGTGCCAGTTTTCGGCAATCCTGAGAACTGATTTTGACCGATATAGGCTTTAGCAAAAGCTTTGCCCAGATCCTTATCTATACCCATAGATTCACCAGTTGATTTCATCTGAGGGCTTAAAAGAAAATCGACTTCTGAGAATTTTATAAAAGGGAAAACCGGAACCTTTACGGATAGATGGTTTATCTGGGGCAACTTTTCAGGGAGAAGCTCTTTTAGCTTTCTACCCACCATCACCTTAGCGGCTAATTTAGCTAAAGGTATCCCGATACTTTTGGAGACAAAGGGAACGGTCCTTGAAGCCCTGGGATTAACCTCTAAAAGATAGATCTGCTCGTTTTTTATGGCAAACTGTAGATTTAAAAGCCCGATGATCTTCAATCCCTTTGAGATAATTTTAGTATACTCTTTAATCTTCTCGATCTCCTCTTCGGATAAAGAATAAGGAGGAAGAACGCAGGAGGAATCCCCTGAATGGATTCCTGCTTCTTCTATATGCTCCATTATTCCACCGATAAAAATCTCTTCCCCATCTGAAACTGCATCTACTTCTACCTCTATGGCATCCTCGATGAACTTATCCATCAAAATTGGATGTTCAAAAGAAACTTCCTTTGCCTTTTTTATATATTCATCCAGGGAGGTCTCATCATAAACGATCTGCATAGCCTGACCACCTAAAACATAGGAGGGGCGGATCAATACTGGGTAACCTAACTGAGCCGCTGCAGATTCTGCCCTTTCTGGCTGAAGTATGAAGCGATTTGGAGGCTGCGGGATTTTTAATCTTTCTAAAAGTCTGCCAAATTTTTTCCGGTCCTCCGCTAAATCAATATTTAGAGGAGAAGTGCCGACGATATTTATTCCGGCCTTAGCTAAATCCAAAGCCAGTTTCAAAGGGGTCTGTCCTCCAAACTGAATCGCAACTCCGAACGGTTTTTCCTTTTCAGTGATATTTAGAACATCCTCTTTGGTTATGGGCTCAAAATATAATCGGTCCGGGATATCATAGTCTGTGGAGACTGTCTCTGGATTGCAATTGACCATTATGGTTTCAAAACCTTCCTCTTTAAAAGCCATACAGGCATGAACTGAGGCATAATCGAACTCGATCCCCTGACCGATTCGGTTAGGCCCGGTGCCCAGGATCACGATCTTTCTTTTTTCGGAATATCTTCCTTCATCCTCCTCCTCATAAGTCGAATAAAAATAAGGCGTATAAGATTCAAACTCGCCGGCACAGGTATCCACGGTCTTGAAAACTGGAATAACTCCCAAGCTTTTCCTTTTTCTTCTGATCCAGTCTTCATCTAAACCTAAGATAAGGGAAAGCTGTTTATCGGAGAACCCATCTTTTTTAGCTTCTCGTAAAAGCTCTGCTGGGAACTCTAATTTAATTTTCTTATTCCCTTTTTCAAAAAGGTCTAAGCTCTCTTTTTTATACTCTTTGAGCTTTTTTTCTAAATCGGCTACCTCTTTAATCTGATTTAAAAACCACCTGTCAATTCTGGTCAGATTATAAGCCTCCTCTATCTCCATTCCAAGATCAAACCCTTTCTTCAAATATAAGACCCTTTCACTATCAGGGATTAGAAGCTTTCTTTTGATCTCATCCAGGCTTTCCTTTTTTTCAGAAACCGGATCGCTCAATCCGGAATAGCCCGCTTCTAAGGACCTTAACCCTTTCTGCAGCGCTTCCTTAAAAGTCCTGCCAATTGCCATGGCCTCACCCACAGATTTCATCTGGGTAGAAAGAACAGGACTTGCTTCTGGAAATTTATCAAAAGCGAAGCGAGGGATCTTTACCACCACATAATCCAGGGCTGGTTCAAAACAGGCTGGAGTCTTTTTAGTTATATCATTAGGTATCTCATCTAAGGTATATCCTACTGCCAGCTTGGCCGCTATCTTAGCAATAGGAAAACCTGTGGCTTTGGAAGCCAAGGCTGAACTGCGAGAGACCCGGGGATTCATCTCAATCACTAAAAGGCGGCCTGAATCCGGATTTATAGCAAACTGGATATTAGAGCCGCCGGTCTCAACCCCTATCTGCCTTATGATTTTTATGGCTGCATCCCTCATTTTCTGATATTCCTTATCAGTCAAAGTCTGAGCCGGGGCAACGGTAATTGAATCGCCAGTATGAATCCCCATCGGGTCCAAATTCTCAATCGAGCAGATAATCACCACATTATCCTTCTTATCCCTCATCACCTCTAACTCATGTTCTTTCCAGCCAAGGATCGACTCCTCAATCAAAACCGATTTAGCCGGGCTTAAATCCAGACCCAAAATCATAATCCTTTTTAACTCCTCTAAATTATAAGCAATCCCACCACCACTCCCTCCTAAAGTAAAGCTCGGCCTTATTACTAAAGGATACCCAAACCTCCTGGCTAAGACCCTTGCCTCTTCTATGCTTTTAGCGATACCGCTTTTAGGGACTTCTAATCCAATTTGGATCATCGATTCTTTGAATAGCTCCCTTTGCTCAGATTGCTTTATGCTTTTTAAATTCGCACCGATAAGCTCAACCCCATACTGGTCTAAAATCCCTGATTCTGCCAGAAAGGTAGCTAAATTCAAACCGGTCTGCCCCCCTAAAGTGGGAAGAAGGGCTTGGGGCCTCTCTTTCTCAATTATCTTTTCCACAATTGGCAGGGTCAACGGCTCGATATAAGTTTTAAAAGCAACCTCTGGATCGGTCATTATGGTTGCTGGGTTGTTATTCACTAAAATGACTTCATAACCTTCCTCCTTTAAAACCTTACAGGCCTGGGTCCCGGAATAGTCAAACTCACAAGCCTGTCCGATCACAATCGGACCTGAGCCGATTATTAAAATCTTTTTTAGGTCTGTTCTCTTGGGCATATTCCTGGAAAATTGGCGGGTCCAGAATGGATCCATTCGGACAAGGGTGCCCGCCCTACGAAAAATCAATAATTTTTATCTCGTAGGCGTCTGCCTGAGGCGGACCATCCCCGCAAATTTAAGTTTTTTTCAAAGAGTTCACAGGCATTTTTCGCTTAGGTTAATCCTTTTTCCATCAACTCAATGAACTTCTCAAAAAGGTAATCCGAGTCATGCGGTCCGGGTGATGCTTCTGGATGATACTGCACTGAAAATAAAGGATAATCCTCATGTTTTAAACCTTCAACTGTATGGTCGTTCAGATTAGTATGGGTTAAAACTAAACCTGTTCCGCGCAGGGAGCTCTCTTCTACTGCAAAACCATGATTTTGAGCCGTGATCTCTATTTTTCCGGAAATCAGATTTTTCACCGGATGATTCGCCCCATGATGCCCGAATTTTAATTTGAAGGTCTTAGCACCTAAAGCCAAAGCCAAGATCTGATGGCCCAGACATATCCCGAATATAGGCCTTAAACCGATTAGTCTTCTCACCGTCTTAATAGCATAAAAAATCGCTTCAGGGTCACCAGGTCCATTGGACAAAAATATCCCGTCTGGCTTTCTTAAAACGACATCTTCCGCTGGAGTGAAGGCTGGGACAATTGTTACTTCACATCCATAAGAAGAGAGTTTCTTCAAGATATTATATTTTATCCCGAAATCATAGGCGATTACTTTGTAGGTTTTTTCTTTTCTTAACTCAGGTTTTCTATCCCAGGGAAACTCAGAGGAGGTAGTAATATCCGAGACCAGATCTCGACCAACTAACCCCGGGGAGTCTTTGGCTTTCTGCACCAGTCTATTTCTATCTAAATCCACAGATGAGATTACCCCTTTTTTCGCTCCGAAATTTCTCAGATGTAAGGTCAGCGCTCTAGTATCAATATCCTCAATCCCGACTATATTGTATCTTTTCAAGAACTCATCCAAGTTATATTGAGACCTCCAGTTTGAAGGATAAATAGAATGTTCTTTTACCACAAACCCTTTGACATAAGGTCTTTTCGATTCGAAATCCTCTTCATTTAAACCGTAATTTCCGATCAGAGGATAGGTCATCACCACTATTTGCCCGTTGTAAGACGGGTCAGTTAGAATCTCCTGATACCCCATCATCGA
>JAZDLB010000059.1:0-2485 GCA_043802565.1 Candidatus Zixiibacteriota bacterium
GCTGGAGCCTCTGGGATAGTTTTGAAAGGGAATGAAAATCCCTTTGATTCCATTTAATTTTTGAATATAAATCTTTGAAAGGTGCCTTCTTTTAAGATTATTCGATCCAAGTTTCTTTAATTGTTCCATCCCTAAAACCGCACTTATCTCGGTCATTCTATAATTATAACCCCGCTCTATAATATCATAGCCAAATGAATTTGATCCAAACCTTTCCCAGGTTGGCCTGGTCATTCCATGAGTTCTTAGAAGTCTGATCTTCTGGGCTAACTTTTGGTTATTGGTGACCATCATCCCTCCTTCACCCGTGGCTAAATTCTTATTGGAGAAAAAGCTGTAACAGCCTGCATCTCCAAAAGTTCCTGCCATTTTTGATCCGTATTTAGTGCCAATAGAATGAGCCGAGTCTTCGATCACAAAAAGATCGTATTTTTTTGCCAGTCGGTTTATTTTCTCCATATCAGCTAAAAATCCACCGTAATGAACCACAACTATCCCTCTGGTTTTCGAGCTTGTCTTTTTCTCCAGATCTGTAATTGAAATATTAAAATCCTCTAAACTTGTAGAATCAACGAAAACGGGTCTTGCTCCACAATATAATACGGCGTTGGCACTGGCTACGAAGGTTATAACCGGAACCAAGACCTCATCTCCTTCTTTAATTCCCAGAGATTCCAAGGCTAAATGTAAGGCCGCCGTCCCGCTGGAAAGTGCAACCGCATATCTGGCTTTCAGAAATTCTGCAAACTTATTTTCAAACTCCTCCACCCTCTCCCCCATGGTAAGCCATCTTCTTCTTAGAACTTTTAAAACTGCATTGATTTCTTTTTGATTATAATCCAGATCAAATAGGGGAATTTTCCAGTTCATCTTTTTTGGTCAAATAATTAGAAAATGATTTTAAAATAAACTATAAAATCTGTTTTTTGATCCTCTCAAATTCTTCAATCGCTTTCCGGTAATCTTCATGCCTGCCGATATCCAACCAGTAATCAATCGAAGGATAGACTAAAACCTTCTCCCCTTTTTTGAGTAAAAGGTTCATCAGTTCCGGGAAATCGAATTTTTTGTTCCGGGGTATGAAATTCAATATCTCTGGTTCAAAGATATAGATGCCCATACTCACCTGATAAGGAAGTTTGGGCTTTTCACGGTATTTAGTTAAGACCCATCTTTTATCATATTCTAAAACTCCGTAATCTGTCTCAATTTCTCTTCTCTGAACTGCAATTGTGGCTATAGGTCTTTTAGAACGATGATAGCTGATAAGTTTTAGGTAACTAAGGGAAGTTAAAAGATCACCATTCATAACCATAAAGGTTTTATTGAGTCCGCTAATTAGACTTAAAGGCCCCATTGTGCCTAAAGGTTTATCCTCGTAACTATACTTAATTTTTACCCCGAATTTCTTGCCATCTCTAAAAAAGCTTTGAATCAGATTTCCCAAATAGCCCACCGCCAGGGTAATATCCGTTAACTTATATTTTCTAAGTTGCTTGATTATCACCTCTAAGATAGGGATATTTCCAACCGGCATTAAAGGTTTGGGTAAAATGATGGTGTAGGGATTGAGCCTTTTTCCCTCTCCTCCAGCCAAGATTATCGTTTTTCCTACGGATCTCCAATTGGATCCATTCTGGACAGTTTCGGACATTTTTTATATATTATAAATTTCTTTTTTATATCTCCAGGAGTTTTCATCCATCCATTTAATCGTTTTTTCTATCCCTTTTTCCAGGCTGATTTTTGGTTTCCAGTTAAAAAGCCTTTTAGCTTTAGAAATGTCAGCTACTAATCTTTCCACCTCGCTTTTTTGAGGTCGAACTCTTCTTCTCTCAGATTTAGCTGTCAGGTTTTTATGAAGCATCTGCCCGATTAAATCCACCAATTCTAATATCGAGACCTGCTGATTTGTACCTAAATGAACTATCTCACCAATGGTCTTATCCGATTGAGCAAAACAGATAAATCCACCAACTGCATCCTCGACATAGGTTAAATCTCTGGTAGGGGAAAAAGAGCCAAGCTTGATCTTTCTACCTTTTAACCCTTGAATAATTATATTAGGCATTATAGCTCTGGCTGACTGTCTGGGACCGTAGATATTAAAAGGACGGATTATACCAACCGGCAGGCTGTAGGAATGGTAAAAACTCAAAGCTAACTGGTCAGCGCTAACTTTACTTGCCGCATAAGGAGATTGAGGGTTTAACGGGTGTTTTTCATCCATTGGTATATATTTGGCTGTTCCATAAACTTCTGAGGTAGAAGTGTGGACGAACTTTTCTACATTAGTATCTAAAGCCGCCAAAAGCAGATTTAAACTCCCTAAAACATTAGTCTCGATTACGTCTCTGGGATTTACATAAGAATAAGGGATTCCTATCAAAGCCGCAAGGTGAAATACGACTTCTTGATCTTTGATCATCCATCTTATCCCCTCTCCGTCCCTGATATCACCAGTTACAACCTCAACTTCTTTTAA
>JAZDLB010000060.1:0-3809 GCA_043802565.1 Candidatus Zixiibacteriota bacterium
AGCAGGTCTTAGAGATTGGACCAGGAAAAGGTGTTCTAACCCAGTTCCTTTTAGAGAAAGCAAAAAAAGTCTATGGAGTAGAGCTGGATAGAAACCTCTGTTCTTACCTTCAGGAAAAATTCAAGCAAAACGAAAACTTAGAGGTTATAAATCAGGACATTTTAAAATTCGATTTGAAAAAGATCACAGATAAGGAAGGCGGTTTAAAGGTAATCGGGAATATTCCTTATAAGGTTACAACTCCAATTTTAGAGTATCTCATTCAGAACCGGGAATCAATTGATTTCGCTATATTAACCGTGCAAAAGGAAGTGGCTAAACGTATCTGCGCCAAGCCAGGTACATCTGACTGGTCTCCCCTTTCCATCGGGATACAGCTTTTTTCAGACCCGGAGATTTTGTTTATCTTAAAACCGAATTCCTTTTTTCCACCTCCAAAAGTAGATTCGGCGGTGATAAAACTTAAGTTTCTTAAAAAGCCCAGGATTGAGGTTGAGCTACCTTTTTTCTTTGATCTGGTAAAATCTCTTTTCTCTCAGAGGAGGAAAAACCTTTTGAACAGTTTAAGCAGAACTTTGAACTTGAATAAAGATAAACTTAAAGTTATTTTAAAGGATGCGGGAATGGATTTTAAAAGGAGGGGTGAGACTTTAAACCTGGAAGAGTTAGGGAAATTAGTCAAGTTAATTTCAGCAGGTAAATGAAGAAAGTATATTTATTATCTTTGATCTTTACTCTTTGCTTGAGCCAGCCTCTTTACGCCTCTAATTTAAAACTGGATTTTTCTCAGAATAACCAGACCTATAACTGGAACAACCGGCTGGAATATATCTATAATAAAGACCCGAAATTATCCTGGGAATTCCTTTTTTCTCTGAATTCTCTTTTGATTAAAAAAGCTATCCAGGACCGCTGGCTGGAGGATGGTAGTTTAAAGCTTAAGTTCGATTATCTGGTTAAAAAAGATTTTAAAGCCGGCATCCTTTTAAATCACAAATTAAGTTCCTTAGGGGAAAGGAAAGTAACCTCAGAGGATTATCTGGTAACCTCTGAGTTAAATCTCTGGCAAAAGTTTAAGCTTTCTCAAAATCTGGGAGTGAGTTCACTCAGTCGAAAATCTGAAAAGGAAAAAGGTGAGGAGAGCGGTTTGAACTATTCTCTTTCCCTGGGGTTTGGACCGGTTATCTGGAAGAGGGCCGAATTTACTCTCAATTTAGGTCAGGATATTATAGATCTGGAAAAAATCCCCACTCAGGACAGAAATTTGAGATTTAATCTTCAGAGAAATTTATCAGAAAAGGATAGTTTAAATCTTGAATATGAGGAGGGGTGGTCAAAAAAAAGTTTCTTTTCAAGAGAAGGGTCTCAGACTTACACCCAGAGAAAAAAGGAAAGGGTTTTAAGGCTGGATACCACAAAAAAGATAATCCTTAACCTTTTGCTCAAATTCGAATACAACTTTCTACTCAACAATTACCGTTACCAGGTCGAGGAGGATACACTGGCCGACCCGCTGGCCTTAAGAGATAATTCTCTTTGCTCGCAGGACTATACCTTAAGTTTGAATAAAGAAATTTTTGGCAAGGCCAACTTAGAGGGATTTTATAAATATATATCCGGAGAGGAAGACTACGGGTTAAAAGAGAGGAATCAAGAGATGAAAAGTGGGGAGTTAGGAGGAAGGCTCTCCACAAAATTCAGCCGTTCTGATTCTGTTTTCATTGCAGCCTCTATGGGGGTAACTTCATTTTATACCTCTCCGGGCTCATTTTTCAATGACCGGGATATACTGACCAAAATACTTCATCTGGAATATCTGCATATTTTCAGCCAATCTTTCAACTTAAAAATCAAGACCGGGTTTAAGAATTTTCACCAGGTCTATGTTTCCAGCCAGAAATCAGCGAATAATAATTATAATGAGACCTATATTCTTTCACCGGCATTAACCTGGAAGATAACCCCGAAGCTCGGACTTTTTCAGGAATATCAGATTCAGGCGAATTATATCTCCTATGATTTTCAAAAAGAGAACGAGAGTAATCAGAATAAGATCTTCAGGCGAGCTTCGAGTTTTACCCGGCTAAGTTATATTCCCCATAAAAGATTAGAAGGGGAGTTCAGCTATCTTTATAAATTTGAGGATTTCGGTCAGCTTCTCTGGAAGGATGAATGGGTGATGAGGCCTGGTTGGGAAAGGAAAACTCAGGGTTTTGGCTTAGCTTTGAGATATAAGCCGGATAAAAGTTTGGTCTTTTCCTCTGAGTATAATTTTGAAAAAAGAAAAGAATGGAAGATCTACCTGGATTTACCTACCGGGAAAGAAAAGAAGGTTTACAGTTATAAATTTTATAGAAATTTTCTCACTTTTTCCTTAGATTATATAACGGATGATAGAAACTTTTTGAAACTTTTGTGGACCATCAGAGCTCAAAGGGAGATGGAACGAAAAGAAGAATTATCAAACTTCATCACCATCTCCTTAGGAAGGAACTGGTGAAAATAAAAATGAGAAGATATCTATGGGTTTTATTTATTACCGGATTGATACTTTTAAGCTGTAAAAATCCTTTTAAGATCAGGAGCTCACCTGCACCTTCAGGTCCCAGGGGAACTTTTAATCCTCCCACTTCTCCGGAGACTGTCATCCAGAACCTGTATTATGCTTATACTGAGAAGATTATCGACAACTACATAATTTGCTTTTCCGATTCCTTTATCTTCTCTGCGCCGGAGGATTCCTTAGAAGCTATATCCCGAAATCAGCCAGAGCTTTTCTGGAACTGGAATTTATCAGTGGAAAGGAATGTTACCAATGCGCTTTTCAATCTCTATACTTCTGGCTCAAAAAGGTCGGTTATTCTTCTGAGCAAAAACCCTGACCAGCCGGATGTGTTAGGCGATTCCAGTGCCATCCTCTATCGAAATTATACTATTTACTTGTATGATTTCAGCTTGAACGAACCTTTGCTCGGAACCGCTCAGGGGACATCCACTTTTTATTTAAAGGAGTCCTCCTACGATTTCTGGAATATCTACTTCTGGGAAGACCGCCCACTTTTAACCGGAGGATTTGATTGGGCTGATCTCAAAGCTCAGTTTCGGTAATAGAAAATGATGAAAAAGTATTTTTTATTGATTGCCATAGTTTTATTTTCAGGGCTAGCCTGTTATAATCCATTCTCGCCACCAGTAGTTGGTCCGGGATTTATGGTACCGATTGCCCTGCAAACTGACCCGGATAGCGTTTTGCAGAATTTCAAATATGCCTATGAGTATCGAGACATAATAACCTATGAGAACTGTCTGGACAAGCAATTTGTTTTCTACTACATTGATCAGGATAACCTGACTGGGGAAATAAGAGAGTTGCCTGTTTCACGGGATGATGATATTGACAGGACAAATGGAGTTTTCAAAGTTTTTGATGATATCCGCTTTGAAACCTGGGAGGTTTTTCAACTCCCCTCAGAATATGATTCTTCAACTCACGATGAAATAAAGCTCAGGCAGGTGAATTTCCATCTGGTCTTAAGAGATATCGATGGGGACTTTAATTACGAACACTTAGAGGCAACTGGATTTGCTCTGTTTAAATTCAGAAGGTCTGAGGATGGTTTCTGGCGAATAGTTTACTGGAAGGATAATTCTATTCAAGGTTTTTAGGAAGGAGAATTTATGATTAAATTGAGCGTTAATATTGATCACGTGGCAACTTTAAGGGAAACCCGTAAATCTTTTGAGCCAGACCCGATTGCGGCGGCAATAATGGCAGAATTGGCTGGAGCAGATGGGATCACGATTCATCT
>JAZDLB010000061.1:0-2529 GCA_043802565.1 Candidatus Zixiibacteriota bacterium
CTATTCTTTGCGATTTATTATCATTATTTCTAGATGGTACCTTTAACTTTTCTCCAGTTTTTATTAAGTCTTGATTATTAAGACCATTTAGTTTCTCAAGATTGGATGTTGTAGTCTTAAAGCTCCTGGCAATCTTTTCTAAAGTATCTCCTGGTTTAACTTTGTAGGTCGAGTATCCATTTTTAGATGCTGAAATTTTATCAGGATTATAATCCGATTCAGGAGAAACTTTATTGGTTGAAGTTTTCTGACTGAGATTAGATTCTCCATATCCGGGAATCTTTAGAAGCTGTCCCGGATAGATTTTATATCTTTTGGAAAGGGAGTTTGCCTGGATAATGTTAAAGGGTGAAACTCCATATTTTTTTGCAATCCCTGATACGGTCTCCCCTTTTCTCACCTTATGCATGGTATAAAGGGTCTTAGCTGGTAGCTCTGAATATCTTTGCGTGAAAATTTCTTTTGTATTTACAGGTACTCTTAAAGGATATGCACGATATTGAGGAGGAGTCACATCTCTTAATAGCTCAGGATTAAGTTCTCTAACCTCCTGCAGAGAAACGTTCAAGATTTCTGCAATGGTTTTAAGATCCACCGGCTTATCGACTATCACTGTATCAAACTCTAAGGGATTATCATATACCACCTCAAATCCATATTTTTCTGGATATTTGGCAATAATAGTCGCCGCCATATAAAGAGGCACATAATCATAAGTTTGCTTTCTTAAATTTAACTCCCAGAAATTGTTAGTCTTGTATTTCTTAATGGCCCGATTTAAACCTCCTTCACCACAATTATATGCCGCTAAAGCTAAGTTCCAGGCCCCGAATTCTTTATAAAGTTTAGACAGGTAATCGCAAGCGGCATAAGTAGATTTCACAAAATCTCTTTTCTCATCATACCACCAGTTGCTTTTTAGACCATATATTCTACCAGTAGAAGGTATAAACTGCCACATTCCAACCGCATTTGCCCAGGAACGTGCTTTTGGATTAAAACCACTTTCAATCAGCGGAAGATAAGCTAAATCCTGAGGTAGATTTTTTTCTTTAATGATCTCCTTGATTAGATTAATAAATTTGCCAGATCTGTATAAATAGGTGAGGAAACGCTCTCGGCCTATTGTTTGTAGATAAAGAATCGAATTTTCTACCCGTTCATTCCATTCGATCGGCATATCATAAGTAGAACTATCCGGGACTTCCATCACCACTTTAACTGAATCCTTAACTGAGTCTTTTAGTTTTTGAAAATCCTGAATATTATCGAACTTTTCTAAAAAAGCAGAGATGGAACTTTCGCTGTCTAAAGTTCCCAGAGAAAGGAGAGTGATTTTATAATCAGCCGCAATCTCACGCAATAGTCGATTGTATTTATCTATGTTTTTAGAATGAGTTTCCTCTTCTAAATCTAAATTTGCCAACAAATCTAAAGCTTTCTCAAAATTAGTCTGAGCTTCATCCCATTTACCTTCTCGATTTGCTTCTACTCCTAAAGCATAATATCCTTCAGCCTCTTTAAGTTCTTCGGAGATCAGCTTTTCGAACATTGCGGATGAATCAGCCTGAGAAATCACCTCAGGTTCAGGTAATAAGGGGTAACTTTCAGGTATCTGAGGCTTTATCACTTCCCTGGAACATCCAGCTAAAAGAAAGCTAAACAAGATAAATATAAACATTTTTCTTTTAACTTTTCTCATCTTTCAGTCTCCGTTTTTTCTAACTCGTTGATATATAAACTACTGCGTAAATCTTGTCAAGATTTTTTTTAATGTTTTCTTAATTTGAATCATTAAAGACTTTTAAAATCTCTTCTTTAAGATTTAATTTCCCCCTATCAATCCAGATAATCCCCTCCTCTTTTTTAAACCAGGTAAGCTGTCTTTTAGCATAGTGCCGGGTATTCAGTTTTATTTTATCAATGGCCTCATCCAGACTTATTTCTCCTTCTAAATATTGAAAGATTTCTTTATATCCAAAAGTCCTCAATGGAGTCAATGAAAGATCATACCCTTTTTTCTTTAGACTTTCCACTTCATCTATTAAACCCTCTTTGATCATCTCCTCCACTCTTTGTTCAATTCTCTGGTAGAGCTTTTCCCGGTTTAAGTTAAGCCCTATTTTAACGAAAGTATACTCCTCGGGCGGATATTCCCCCTCTTTTTGCAGGTCTGAAATCCTTTTACCCGTAAGCTCATATACTTCTAAAGCTCTGATTATCCGCACAAGATTATGAGGTCCTATCTTTTGTGCCGCTTCAGGGTCTTTTTTCTTTAACTCCAGATAAAGTGACTCACTCCCACACTTTTCAGCTCTATCTTTGAGCTTCTGCCTTATTTTTTCATCTCTGCCAGGGCCTTTGAAAATCCCTTTAAATAAAGCTCTTAGATAAAGTCCAGAACCTCCAACTATTACGGGTTCTTTTCCCTTAGAGACCACCTCCTTTAGTGCCTCTCTGGCCCTACGGGAGTAATCTGCCGCAGTAAAATATTGGTCTGGATCAACTATATCTATCAGATGATGAGGA
>JAZDLB010000062.1:0-4604 GCA_043802565.1 Candidatus Zixiibacteriota bacterium
GTTTTACTTTTTTTCCTTTTCTTTCCATATGAAGAAGGTTTTCCTGATTGAATATTTTTTAGCTCTTCATAAGCTTCTTTATAATCTATATCATACATCGAAAGGACCTGTGCCGCAACCCCTTCCTCATCTCTAAGCAAAGCTAACAGTATATGTTCAGCATCTATCTCTTTAGCTTTCAAAGCCCTGGCTTCCTGACCGGAGACCTCTAAGGTTTTCTTTGCACGAGCAGTTAAAGGAAGCTGTCCCATAGTTAGAGTCCCGCCTGAGGGCTGGACCACATCCTCAATCGACTGCCTGAGCTCTGAAAGATCTATCCCTATATTGGTAAGGGTCTCAACTGCCCTTCCCTCCCCCAGTCTAACTATACCCAAGAGGAGATGTTCTGTCCCAATATAGTCATGCCTTAGCCGGGAGGCTTCATCCCTGGCATACTCTATTACCTTTCTGGCTTTTTCTGAGAACATCTCGTTCATAAATTTTCTCCATCTATTTTAAATACGCTACCTTCTAATAATTTAAGTGTAAACAAAAAAAAGTCAAACACTATTTTTACCCTTTTCTCCAAGCTTTTTTCTGATAAATTCTGCTCTCAGGATATCCCGTTCATTCGGCTCCATCTCTTTATTAAAATATTTCTGGAGATGGGCTGGAAAAGAGATAAGTAAAATCTGATTAATGGTTCCCAAAGATATTTCAGTAAGAGTTCCCATCCCCAATCCCAGTCGAATGGCAGATAAGAGATTAGTCACTTCATTCGAGGTTATTACCCGTGCATTTTGTAAAATGCCAAATGCTCTCCAGATTTTATCCTCGATCTGCTCTTTTGCTTCCCGGTAAAGGGTTTTACGCGAATTATTCTCATACTCTATAATCTGTTGAGTTACCTTTTCTAAACTTTCGATCAAATCCTCTTCTGATTTCCCTAAGGTGGTCTGGTTAGAAATCTGAATGAGATTTCCCAGAACTTCTGAACCTTCGCCGTAGAATCCTCTTGCCGTCAAGCCTAACTTGGTCACCTGGGAAATCACATTTTCTATCTCTTTGGTTAAAACCAGTCCTGGAAGATGGATTAAAACTGAAGCTCGCATTCCGGTTCCCACATTAGTAGGACAAGAGGTCAGATAGCCGAAATCCGGGTCGAAATCGAATTCTAAAGTGGAGGATAATTCAGTATCAACTTTATCTGCCAGCTCAAAAGCACCTTTTATTTCCAGTCCAGATTTAAGGGATTGAATTCTAATATGATCCTCTTCGTTTATCATCAAGCTTATCGTCTCTCCCTCTCCAATATATAAGGCTTTACTATCACCTTCTCTCACAAACTCAGGACTAACCAGATGTCTTTCGATAAGAAAGGTCTTGTCAAGAGGGAGAAACTCGGATGAAGTATAGAATTTACCAGAGTTAAGCATAGAGCTTTTCTGGATAGCTTTCTGCGTAAAAGAAACAACTTTCCCCCGATCCAAAGCTTTAGCTATTGAAGGAAAAGGGATATTAGAGATATTACGGGCTAACCTAACCCGGCTGGATAAAACTATCTCTGAGTTATTCCCTTCGCCAGTTAACCAGGAAGCTGGCTTTCCGGCTAACTCCTCAAACATATTATTTTTTCTCCTGTATGTTTTTGATTTTATCCCTTATCTGGGCAGCCATTTCGAAATTCTCTTCATCAATAGCTTTCTTCAACTCTTCCTGAAGCCTTCTTTCTTCTTTTAAGTGTTCCATCTCCACACCTGGAAGATTAGGTATTTTACCCCGATGACGATCTGAACCATGGATTTTCCTTAAAAGGTCTTTAAGTTGAGTTCTAAATGATTTATAACAGTTTCCACACCCTAACCTGCCTTTGCTCGCAAATTGAGAGAAACTCATCCCGCAGTTAGCGCATTTGATTTCTTTCTCGGTTCTGGCAACCGGTTTTTTCCCTATATCCGATAGAGGTGTAATCATACTGGATAAAAACTCGGCTAAGGGAAAAGGGACTCCCTCAAATGGGCTATGAAAACCTCTTTTATCCGCACAGCTTTGGCAGAGGTTCAAAGTCATCTTCTCCTTGTTGATTATCTGAGTAAGCTGGATAGTAGCTTCTTTTTTTCCGCAGTCATCACACAACATCTTTTCCTCTCCAAAATGACCCTAAAATTTATATGGTTCTATTTGACCGTCTTCCAATCTAAATATACGATGGGCTCTTTGAGCCAGCTCTAAATTATGGGTGGCTAAGACAAAAGTCTGGTTTCTATTACGATTAAGTTCAACCATCAGATTATGCAGACTTTCGGCTGAATTTCTATCTAAATTTCCAGAGGGCTCATCCGCTATCACTAACTTTGGATCATTGATCAAAGCCCTGGCAACTGCCACCCTTTGTTGTTCACCACCAGAAAGCTCTCCTGGCTTATGGTGAGCTCTATCAGAAAGACCGACCTCATTTAAAATTCTTAAACTTTTCTCTTTTATTTCTTCAGTCTTCTCCCTGGCAATCAACTTAGGTAACATTACATTTTCTAAAGCAGAAAATTCCGGAAGAAGGTGATGGAACTGAAAAACAAATCCAACTGTCCTGTTTCTGAGATTGGCTAACTCCTTGTCATTCAACGAGAAAATTTCGGTGGAGTTAAAGCTTACCGAGCCTGAATCAGGTCTATCAAGTGAACCTAAGATATAAAGCAAAGTGCTTTTTCCTGAACCCGAAGGCCCAATTATCGCCACAATCTCCCCTTGATAAACCTCTAAATCTACCCCTTTTAATACGTCCAGGATTACTGCACCTGTTTGAAAGCTTCGAAAGACCCCTTTAGCTTTTAAAATCAACGCTTGATTACTCAACTATCTTTTCCTTATATATTTATTTTCGCCAGTTTTCCAGATATGTTTAATCTATTCTATTCCTTCGTCCCACTTTATTTGCAAGACAGGATCTCCGGCTCGGCGAGGATGTTATCATCCTCGCTAATTTTCCTCTTGCGGATGATAACATCCGCAAGGAGCGTATGGGTATATCCCTCTCCCGCCTTGAGGACAAGGCGGGTTTACCGAAAAATAACCGTTAAACGTTTGAACCTTGGAACTTTTATTCATACCTAATCGCCTCTACTGGCAGAAGTTTTGAAGCTCTATAAGCTGGATAAAGGGTGGCTAAGAAGGTTATGCCCACCGCAGCCAAGGCTACTATAAAGAAATCAAAAAATCTCATATCTATAGGAAGGGTAGCAATGAAATATATCTCCGAGGGCAGAGATATAGGCTTGAAGGTCTTTTGAATCCAGCACAAGACAAAACCTAAGACACTTCCCAGAATCGTACCAGTCACACCTGCTACCAACCCTTCAAACATAAAAATTTTCATTATGGAAGGAGAATTTGCTCCCATCGATTTCAGAATCCCGATCTCTTTTCTTTTCTCAATCACCACCATAATCAAGGTGCTGATAATGTTAAAGGCTGCTACGGCCACGATCAAGCTCAAGACGATGAACATCGCATACTTCTCCAGTGTCATCCAGGAGAATAGGTTTTTATGGAGATGCATCCAGTCAGTAGCATAATAGTCCGGTCCTAATTTAGAATCAAGCTCTCTTGCTACTTTCTGAGCTTTATAGAAATCTGAAATCTTTACCTGCAATCCAGTTACCACATTGCCTGAGTTCAAAATCTTCTGGGCAGACAAGAGTAATATATATGCTAAATTGGAATCATATTCATACATCCCGCTCTCAAAAATTCCTACCACTTTGAACTTAGTCGCCTTCGGGGAAAGAAAACCTGCTGAGACTGTCTCCTTATTGATGCTAAATAGGATTACATTATCCCCAATCTTTACCCTTAACCTATCTGCTAAAGTTATTCCTAAGACGATTCCCGGTGGCTCCCCTTGAATCTCTTTTAAATCAAAACTACCAGCTATCAGGTATTTCTCAATCTCAGTTACTTTTTTCTCCTGTTCCGGTTCAATCCCACGGATGACAATCCCGTCTGATTCCTCTTTTGAGGCAATTGCCCCCTTAAAATAGATAAATGGAGCAATCCCTTTAACCTGAGAATTGGATTTAATCAAAGGGAAAAGTTTCTGATAATCATTAATCCCTTCACCTTCAGAGGAAAGGATAGTTATATGAGCAGTGGTGCCTATTATCCGGGAACGGACTTCTTTCTCAAACCCATTCATCATAGAGAGAACAAAAGTCAAAGCCGCCACCCCGATTAAAACCCCACCGATGGATATAAGGGTGATGACCGAAAGATATTTAGACTTCCTTTTCGACCTTAGATATCTTTTTGCGATGAAAAATTCGTATGACATGGCTTATCCTTCAGGTTTCATCTGAGGGAAGAAGATAACATCCCGTATAGATGACGAATTGGTAAAGAGCATCACCAATCTATCTATTCCGACTCCCAGTCCACCT
This sequence comes from Candidatus Zixiibacteriota bacterium, assembly GCA_043802565.1. Lineage (GTDB taxonomy): Bacteria > Zixibacteria > MSB-5A5 > MSB-5A5 > RBG-16-43-9 > CAZMZF01. The sequence goes on from JAZDLB010000062.1 coordinate 4,413, forward strand.
GTTGGTGGCATCCCGTATTCCATAGCCCTCAGAAAATCCTTATCTAAAACTTGTGCTTCTTCATCCCCCATTTGTTTAAATTTAGCCTGTTGTTCAAATCTCTCCCTCTGGTCTAACGGGTCATTCAACTCAGAAAAAGCATTCATCAGCTCAAATCCAGCAATAAATCCTTCAAACCTTTCAGTTAAACCT
>JAZDLB010000063.1:0-2598 GCA_043802565.1 Candidatus Zixiibacteriota bacterium
TGAAGCAGAGCCATAATTCACCAGGATAATCAGAGGAAGACTATCGAAAATAGGCTGAGTCTGAGAGTAAAACTTTTTAGCATCAGAACCTCTCCTTCCTTTGATCTCAACAATAAGCTCACCCTTTTCAAGAAAAAGCTCTGTTACTCCAACTGCTTCTGGCAGTAGCCCACCTGGATTTCCTCTTAAATCTAAGATCAGTCCGGAAATATTTTTCTTCTTTAATTCCTTTAAAGCTTCCCTTAGCTCCGGTGGTGCATTCTCGGAAAATCTAATCAATCTGATATAGCCAATCCCATCCTCTATTTCCCCAGCAAAGGCAACGCTTCTTATCTCAATTACTTCTCGGATTAAGTTAAATTCAATAGGCTCTGCTATTCCTTCTCTTAAAACAGTCATCTTAACCTTACTACCTTTAGGACCCCTGATCTTCTGCTGTGCCTTATCTCCGGATAAACCCTCAGTTGAAATACCATTTATCTTGATAATCCTATCCCCTGCCTTGATCCCGGTTTTATAGGCTGGACTTCCCTCTAATGGTGAGACAACTGTAGGATAACCATCCCGTATGGCAATTTCCAATCCAACCCCCTGAAACTCTCCTTTACTCTCTTCTAAAAGTCCACCCAATTCTTTTTTATCTAAATATTCAGAGTAAGGGTCTAAATCCGCCACCATCCCAACAATCCCATCCTTGATAAGCTTTTCTTTCTCTATTTTGTCCACATAATTGGAACTTATCAGAGATGCTACCTCATCCAATCCGCTAATTCTCTCTATGGGTAGAAATCTAAAAGTTGTGTTCAAAAGTAAAACCAGAAGCACAATCACCACAAATAATAATACAAAAGTTGAGCTTTTCATCCCTGCGGGGCGCAAAGATTTTATCGCCTTTATCTCAGACATTTTTACTCCAGCTTAAGGAAATTATCTATTGTAGTTTTGACCTTTTCCCATACATTTACAATTTCATCTGATCCAGCAATCACTTTGAACCTTTTTTTCTCTCTTCGAGCAATCTTCAAATATCCCTCTCTAACTTTCTTATAAAAACCTACCTTCTCCTTTTCAATTCTATCTTTTTTCTTATTATTCTTTCTCATCCTCTTTACAAATATCCCGATAGGAATATCAATCAAAATAGTCAACTCAGGTTTAACTCCAAGAGTTGAAATTTTGTTAAGATACTCAATTGTCTTTTTATCCAGACCTCTACCATAGCCCTGGTAAGCTAAGGTCGAATCGTAAAACCGATCGCAAATTACGATTTTACCCTGTTTCAAAGCAGGTAAAATTATTTTGGAAACCAGCTGAGCTCTGGAAGCGATATAAAGCAATAGCTCAGTCACAGGATTCATTCCAGTGTTTTTAGATGCCAAAAGAATCTGGCGGATATTCTCAGAAACTTTCTCTCCACCCGGCTCTCTTAAAAGGATCACCTTATAACTTTTTCTTCTCAGATAACTAACAAGTTTTTTCACTTGTGTAGTCTTCCCGGAATAATCAATCCCTTCAAATGTGATTAAGATACCTTTCATCTTATTTTTGTTTTCTTGTAGGGGAGGGGCTTGTCCCCTCCCGTCTTTTTGTTTTATCTTTCGTAGGGCAAATCTCAAGATCCATTCTGGATCTTCAGGTTTGCTTGTTTTTTTTGAAAACAATTTCGCAAGGCTAATCCGCCTCTGGCGGACAAGACCTTGAGGCCTTGCCCTACGTTATTCAAAACTGGCGGGCGAACACACGGTTCGACAAGCTCCCTTCGACATTGCTCAGGGACAGTGAGAGAAATCGAACTGTCACCGTCCTGTCTTCGACCTTGCACTTCGTCCTGAGACTCAGTGTCGAAGGAAGGCTCAGACCGAAAGGAGCAAAGCCGAAGGATAGGTTCACCCCTACAGTTAAAAAAACTTCAAAACAAAGAGGTGGTTTTCACCACCTCTTTTATATTTAAATAAATCAATCCACCTTCATCCTTGATTATCTTTTCTTCCCTATGGGGAGCTGTGCCCGGCGTAGCCGTCGTAAAGCTTTTACCGACTCAGCAGTCTTTCTTTTTTCAACAGTAGGCTTCTTAGTATATTTCTTGATGTACTCTTCGGTCTGTTCTCGAGCTTCTTCATCTGTAAATTGTTTAGGAGGTGATTTCATAAAATAAGATGAGGGAGCTTCCATGGCTCCGGAAAGACCATTATCTAAAGCTAATTTACAGCACCTGACCGCATCGATGACCACTCCGGCAGAGTTAGGTGAATCCCAGACCTCCAATTTCAACTCCAAATTCAAAGGAACATCTCCAAAGGTCTTCCCTTCCAATCTGATATAGGCAGTTTTTCGGTCTAATAACCAGGCAACATAATCAGAAGGTCCTATATGCACATTATCCCTTCCTAAATCATAATCTAACTGAGAAGTTACTGCATCGGTTTTGGAGATTTTTTTAGATTCCAGCCTGGAGCGCTCAAGCATATTAAGGAAATCGGTATTCCCGCCTACATTCAATTGATAAGTCCTCTCTAACCTTACCCCTCTGGTACGGAAAAGACGGGTAAGAACCCGGTGAACAATAGTAGCTCCAACCTGAGATTTTATATCATCCCC